>CADCQZ010000376.1 GCA_902803675.1 uncultured Eubacteriales bacterium | reverse complement strand
TCCATGTGCAGGGCCAGGGCGGACTGTTCCGTCACGCGCACCGGCACCTCCTCCAGGATGAGGGGCCTCGCGCCCAGCACTTTCACGCTCACGCAGTCCCCGTCCCGCACGCCGAATGCCGCGGCGTCCCGGGGCGTCATGTGCAGGTGGCGCCGGGCCACGATGGCGGCCTTCCGGGTGATCACGCAGTTCCCGGCCATGATGGTGACCTGGGCGGCGTCCTTCAGATCGCCGGACAGGCGCACCGGAGCGCTGATCCCCAGGGTCCTGGCGTCCGTAGATGAGATCTCCACCTGGGTGGCGGAACGGGTGGGGCCCAGCACCGCCACATTGTCCAGGATGCCCTTGGGGCCGATGAGGCGGACCCGGCAGTCCGACAGGAACTGCCCGGGCTGGGAGATCTCCCGCACGCACTCCAGCTTATCCTTACCGAAGAGGGCTTTCAGGTCCTCCACGGTCAGATGCACATGGCGCGCGCTCATCTCCGCCGGGATATCCGGCCCCTGAGAGCACGCCCCCTCCCGGGGCGCCTCCCTGCTGAGGCGGGAGAGCACCTCCCGCACGATGGATTCTATCTGGTCCATAGCGATTCCCTCCGGTCAGCGGCGCGCGGCACGCAGCTGGAGCACATAAAAGTAACTGGACAGACGGTTAAGGGCCAGCAGAAGGTCCTCCCTGGTGATGCGGGAGCCGTCCCAGAAGGCCTGCACCGCGGCCAGCTCGGCCTCACGGGACAGGGCCCGCAGCCGGTTGAGCTGCAGCGAATACAATCCGTGCTCCGCCGCGGGCAGGATATGCCCGGGAAAGCCGAATTCTTCCGGGTGATGGGAGCACCGATGCACTTCGTCGGGACCCATGCCGTTGAGGGTCCAGGACGCCAGGGGCGTGTCGCGCACCTCGGCGGCCAGTACGGCGCGCACGAGTCGCAGCGCGTCTTCCAGCGGAGCACGGTTTTCCGGCTTGCTGGATGCCTGGAGCACCAGGATCTCGCTCTGCAGCGTGTCCAGTTTGCCGCGCAGCAGGATCCGGGGATGATTCTTGCACACCATCTCCCGGGCGTTCAGGTTGGTCATGTGCTCCGGCTTTTTGCCCGCTGCCCTGCCCGCGAACGGCACCGACACCGTTTTGGGCGGTGACGGATGCCGGTACAGTTTCAGGTCCAGCAGGTACTGGCGCGCCGCCGGCGTGAGCATGCAGCCGGCAGGCACGGTGTACTGCTCCGGAACACCGGACGCAAACTGATCCCGCAGTTCGCGTTCAGTAATATAGCGCATGTCGAACAAGCCTCCTCATGCGGGGAGCATGCTTAACGGTGTTTATGCCGTCCTCAGGCCTCGATATGGGGCAGGATGCCTTCCACCTCGGTGTGGGGACGCGGGATGACGTGCTGGGAGATCAGGTTGCCCACGCGCTGCGCCGCCGCAGCGCCGGCATCCACCGCCGCCTTGACGGCGCCGACCTCGCCACGCACCATCACGGTGACAAGACCGCCGCCCACATGCACCTTGCCGATCAGGGTCACATCCGCCGCCTTGACCATGGCATCAGCCGCCTCGATGGAGCCGATCAGGCCGCGGGTCTCGATCATACCCAGAGCGATTCTTTCGGGATTCATAGTTTACCTCCTCAAAACTCTTTCAAGCCGCCCCGCCCGGCGGTCACGCCGGGACCGGAGAGGGGATATCACAGTTCCAGATGGGGCAGGATGCCTTCCACTTCGGGATGGGGACGGGGGATCACGTGGACCGAGACCAGCTCGCCCACGCGCTGCGCCGCCGCCGCGCCCGCGTCCGTGGCCGCCTTGACGGCGCCGACGTCGCCGCGCACCATCACGGTGACAAGACCGCCGCCCACGTGCACCTTGCCGATCAGGGTCACGTTGGCCGCCTTGACCATGGCATCGGCCGCTTCCACCGATCCCACCAGGCCCTTGGTCTCCACCATGCCCAGCGCGATCTTTTCATAGTCCTGCTGCATAAATGTACCTCCTTGATCCGGTCGATTTGACTAACCAGTTTGATCGTGATCGCTTATATATCATGCCCGATGAAAGGCAGGACCGCCTACGCGCCGCGGATCTGACGCACCACCGCCTGGACGATGCGCTCCATCTCGTCGGCGCTCATCCCGGTGATCGCCGAGCTCTTCGGGGCATCCCCGCAGGATGAGCATCCCGCGCCCGCGGCTTTGGATACATCCTCCGGCTCGATCAGCCCGTAGGCCGCCCGCCGGATCTGATACAGGTGATGCACCGTCACGTTGTCGCTGGTGGCGCTGCCGCCCACGGCGCCGCAGCCCAGGGTGAAGGACGGGTTGATCCCCGTGGTGGCGCCGATGCCGCCCTGCGTGGAGCCGGTATTGACCAGCAGACGGGACACGGGCTTTTTGAGCACGAAGGTGCGCACCAGCTCGGGATTATTGGTGTGCAGGCTCAGGCTGTGGCCGATGCCGCCGTACCGGAGCAGCTCCAGGCAGCGCTCACAGGCGTGCTGCCAGTCCGGCTCGGTATAGAAGGCCAGAAGGGGCGACAGCTTCTCGATGGAGAAGGGATAATTCCTGCCCACGCCGTCCTGTTCGCAGAGGATCACTTTCGTGTCCCTGGGCACGGAGATGCCCGCCAGGGCCGCGATGTCCACCGCCGAGCGGCCCACGATGCGGGGATTGACGGTCTCCGCGCCGGGCCGCCGGATGATGGCCTCCAGCTTTTTCTGCTCCTCGCCGGACACGAAGTATCCGCCCTGGCGCTTGAACTGGGCGATGACCTCGTCCCGGATGCAGGACTCCGTGACCACGCTCTGCTCCGAGGCGCAGATGGTGCCGTAGTCGAAGGTCTTGGAGGCGATGATGCGGCGCACGGCATTGGGGATGTCGGCGGTGCGCTCGATGTAGGCCGGCACATTGCCGGGGCCCACGCCCAGGGCCGGGGTGCCGGAGGAATAGGCCGCCTTCACCATGGCCGAGCCGCCGGTGGCGATGATCATGTTGCTCAATTTCATCAATTCCGCCGTGCCGCCGATGGTGGGGATGGTCATCATGGTCACCAGCCCGTCGGGAGCGCCGGCCTCCACCGCCGCGGCGTTCAGGATGCGCACCGCCTCACCGATGCAGTTGAGAGCCGAGGGATGGGGGGACACGATCAGGGCGTTGCCGGCCTTCACCGAGATCAGAGCCTTGAAGATCGTGGTGCTGGTGGGATTGGTGCTGGGCACCAGGCCCGCCACCACACCCACGGGGATGGCCACCTCCAGCATCTTCTTTTCCCGGTCCTCATGGATGACACCGATGGTCTTTTTGTCCTTGATGGAGCCGTAGACCGTCCGGGCGGCGAAGAGGTTTTTGACGACTTTGTCCTCTTCCCGGCCGAAACCCGTGTCCTTGACGGCCATAGCGGCCAGGGGCCGGGCAGCTTTTTCCGCCGCGTGCGCCATCGACGTTACGATGCGGTCCACCTGCTGCTGGTCCATTTCCGCCAGCACCGCCTGGGCGGCTTTCGCCTTCCTGACCAGGTCACGCGCTTCCTGTATGGAAGCCAGATCTTTGTCCAATTCCATGGCGTTCGCTTCCTTTCACGACCGAAATGGCATGTGCGGGATCAGTTCTGTTTGAAATACTCCTCAAGGGCCGCTGTCAGCCGGGCCTTGTTGGCGTAACGGATCTCGGGCGCCTTCAAGGGGAACCCGGGCAGCCTGCGCACGAAGGATCTCAGGGCCAGGACCTTCCATCCCCGCATCTCCTCAAGGGTGGGTGTCCCGTCCTCCGGCGCTTTGACCGTCACAGACGTTTTCCGGGCACCCGTGACGGCCTTTTCGGGAGCGGGCGCCTTTTTGACCGGGGCCGCAGGCGCCCTGGGAGGCGGATCTGAGGAGGGCTTCGCCTGATCGGGCGCCGGCGCCGGGGCCGCTTTGCAGCGCATCAGCTCGCGCCGCCCGCCCTCGCAGCCGCCGCAGGCCGCGCAGCCGCTCTGATTGCGCTTGTTCGGGCCCACCCCGATATCGCTGGCGAGCATGCAGAAGACCTCCGGCATGGCCCGGGGGATCACGTGGGACGAGACCACCAGGCCCACCCGCTGGGCCGCCATGGTGCCCGCGTCCACCGCGGCCTGCACCGCGGCCACGTCGCCCTCGAAACGGACCATGACCAGGCCGCCGCGCACGTAGTCCGTGCCCAGCAGACGGACGTTGGCCGCCTTCAGCCCCGCGTCCGCCGCCTCGACGGCGGACAGGAGGCCGCTGGTCTCGATCATGCCCAGTGCGGTTATCGCAGCCATGGATCTGATTCCTTTCCGTTTTTTGTCAGCTCTTGTAGATCTCGACGGGGCGGTTTGCCACGTCGATCACCGCCCGGGCGAATGCCTCGCAGGCGGCCCGGCAGTCCGACTGGGAGCCGGTGAGGAGCCCGCCGCCGAAATTGGTGGGTGACGGCGGCCCGTAAAACTCGACCAGACGCACCTGGGCGACCTTGAGGGCCTTGTCCAGGCCGTAAACGCTCTCCAGGGGCGGGGCGATCAGGTACGCCAGGGGACTTCCTTCGGGGATGCCGCACTGCGCCGACAGATAGGAGCCGGTGCGGCTGATGCAGTGGGCGTAATAGATCACGCTGTCGTCATCGTTGGCGGAATAAAAGCTGGCCTCGTGCTCGATCATGTGGACGGCCGCCGCCAGCCCCGCCTCCACCTCGTCCGGCGTAGGGCCCGCCAGGATCCCCAGGAACTCTCCCGCCAGGGCGGTGTTGGCGTTGGCCGCGCCGGCGTACATGCTCTGAGCGTAGCCCACGAACACATCCGCTTTCTTGGTGGCCTCATCCAGCGCCGTGTAGCCCACGTCATCGCTGTCGCAGGTGATCAGGCCCAGGGAAGTGACCGTGGGAGCCAGCTTGAGGCGCTCCCTGAGCCCCGCGTCCACCCGCGGGATCAGGCGCACCGCCAGCACTTTGGCCGGCATGCGATCTCCCTGCAAGCTCCGCTCCCTCCTTTCCCCGTTCGTCCGCCGGCCGAGCCGGGTCCGTTCCGTCATTCGATCGATCCGCCCGGCGATGCCGCCGGAGGCCCCGGCGGCCCGCGGTCAGATCGGCAGGTCCGTACCGCTGGCCTTCTTTTCCAGCATCAGCCGGATCAGGTCCACGATGTGCGCGCCGGCCTCCACCGCGGGGGTGCCGCCCCGGTGGATATTGGCCAGCACCGTGCGCCGCGCCTCGCTCATGCCCACGGTGGGCTTGTAGGCGATGTAGGCGCTCATGCTCTCTGCGGTCACCAGGCCCGGCCTCTCTCCCAGCAGGACGCATACCACGTCCGCCCCGGTGGCCTCGCCGATCTGGTCCTCCGTGGCCACGCGGCCGAAGCGCACGAAGAAAGGATCGTTCACCTTCAGCCCGGCGCTTTTGAGGCCTTCCCGGATCACCGGCAGGATGTCCTTCGCGTTGGCCTGGACGGCGCTGGAGGACAGCCCGTCCGCGACATAGAGCACCACCCGGGTGTCCCGGGGGATCAGCTGCCTGATCCTGTCCAGAGTATCGGCGTCGAAAACACGGCCCTTGTCCGGACGGGTGAGGAATTCCTCCCGGCCGGTGCATGTGGTCTGAAAAACGGGCCAGCCCTCGGCCTTTAAGTATTCCTCCGGCACATCGGAGAACACCGCGTCCTGCGCCGCGGCGTGGTCCGCCTGGAAGCGGAGCATGGTCTCGGTGCGGTAGCGTGCTCCGGCGTGTCCCACGCCGATGCGGGCGGGAGTGCGTTCCTTCATCGCCATGAACGCCGCCTGGTCGTGGGGATGCTCCACCAGGTACTGGGTGCGGATGTCCACCGCGGCGATATCCGGGAGCGCGTCCCCGCTCGCTGCGGGCACGTCATCCCCCGCTTTCGGGCTCTCCGTACGCAGCCGGCGGAGCACTTCCTCCACCACCGCGCGGATCTCAAGTTCGGTCATGTCTGCCTCCCGCCGGTCCTAAAGGAATACGGACGCGTCCCCGGCATTGGGGCCCAGATGCCCGTCCTGCCAGAAGCCCCATTTTTCCATCCATTTCTCGAACGCCCGGATGGGCCTGAGGCCCATGGCCTCCCGGATGGCGGCGATGTCGTGATAGCCCGTGGACTGGTAGTTGAGCATCACGTCGTCCCCGTGAGGGACCCCCATGAAGTAGTTGCAGCCCGCCGCGGACAGGAGCAGGGCCAGGTTCTCGTTGTCGTACTGGTCCGCCCGCATGTGGTTGGTATAGCAGCAGTCACAGCCCATGGGCAGGCCGTGCAGCTTGCCCATGAAATGATCCTCCAGGCCCGCCCGGATGAACTGCCGGTTGTCATACAGGTATTCCGGCCCGATGAAGCCCACCACCGTGTTGACCAGGAAGGGCTTGAAATGCCGGGCGAAACCGTAGCAGCGGGCTTCCATGGTGAGCTGGTCCCATCCGTTATGGGCGTCGGAGGATAATTCGCTGCCCTGGCCGGTCTCGAAATACAGCTGGTTGGGGCCGGCGGAAGTGCCCTCCCGGGCCATCAGATCCTTCGCCTCGGCGATCATGGCGTTGGAAATGCCGAAGGCGGCATTTCCCTTTTCCGACCCGGCGATGGACTGGAAGATCAGGTCGCAGGGCGCGCCCTGACGCACCGCCTCCATGGCGGTGGTCACGTGGGCCAGCACGCAGTTCTGGGTCGGGATATCGTATTTGGCCTTCAGCTCCGCGAACCTGAAAAGGATGGCCTTCACGCTCTCGGTGGTCGCCGTAACATTAAAGAGACCGATCACCGCGTCTCCCACGCCGTAGGTGAGCCCCTCAAGGGTGGAGGCGGTGATGCCCTCCACGTCATCGGTGGGATGGTTGGGCTGCAGCCGGGCGGACAGAGTGCCCGCCTCCCCGATAGTGGTGACGCAGGTGGCCGTCACCCGCATCTTTTTGGCCGCGTAGACCAGGTCCAGGTTGCTCATCAGCTTGCACACCGCCGCGATGACCTCGCTGGACAGGCCCTTGCGCATCACGGCGATCTCCTCGGGCGCGCAGGAGAGGATGTGCTCCCTCAGAGCACCGATGGTCATATCCTGATACCGGCGGTACACGTTCATGTTCAGGTCGTCCAGGATGAGCCGGGTGACCTCGTCCTGTTCGTAGGGCACGGCGGGATGCTCACAAATGTCCTTTACCGTGAGATGGCTCAGCACCACCCGGGCCGCCACCCTTTCCTGGGGCGTCCCCGCCGCGACGCCCGCCAGGCGGTCGCCGGATTTTTCGTCGTTGGCCTTCCCCATCACTTCACGGACATCACGGAAGGAATAGTTGTGGCCGCCCAATGTGACGCTGAGCCGCATAGGTCAACCTCCTCAACCCTGTGAAAAAGCGAATGTCTTGACGATGACGGGCACCACCCGCCCATCCCCCAGAGGCGCGCCGATATCCACGGTATCCCCGTAGGAAAGGGTGATCCCGTCCAGGCACAGAAAGGCCGTGCCCGCGGGCCACTCCCGGGCCAGGGCCTGGCCCAGAGCCTTCGCCATGTCCTCCCGGAGGATCAGCACCTTCGGCTCATGGGGCGCCATGGCGGCCGCGATCTGCGCGGCGGCGGAACGGATGGTCTCAAAATCCGGGGAACGGATGCCTTCCATGTACACCGCGCATTCCCCGTCGTAAACACCGTACTGATCCGAAATGGCCTGTCTCAGGCCGGGGATGTCCGACGGTGCGGCGAAAGGCACCGCCGCCACGGGCAAAGATCTCATCGGGAGCTTCATGCCCGTGTACTGGATGGTGCTCCCGGACACGGCGACACTGTACGCGCCGGCGCCGATGACGGTGGCGTGACTGGTCTCCGCGGGGCGGAGCACACGGTGCTCCTCAAAGAAGCGGGAACGGGCCACCGCCCGGCCCAGCGCCTCGCCCAGATCCGAGAAGAGCACGGAGTCCGCCGCGGTACCGTAGACGCAGTCCGCCACGCCGCCCGAGAAGGTGAACAGATCCGGCTCGATGCCCACGGGAAGACTGTGCTCCACCGTGAGCTTCTCATGGAGCGCTGTGCGTTCCCTGAGGCCGGCGGCCTCTTCGAGCACCGCGGCCATGCGCTGAGCCAGACGGGACTGTATGTCCTCCGGCAAGGCCATGCCCTCGCGCAGGGAGATGCCGCAGTCCCGGCCGATAAGATCCATCGCGCGGCTGAATGAGAGCACCTCATCGGTGCCAGGGCGGAACCTCAGGAGCCGCCCGCCGATATCCAGGCAGCCCTCGCAGACGGGGACGCCTCCGGAAAAAAGGGCCATGTTGGTGGTACCGCCGCCGATATCCAGATTGAGCACGGAGCGGCCGCGGGATTCGGAGAGCGCCGCCGCGCCGGAGCCCCGGCCCGCCAGGATCCCCTCCAGGGCCGGCCCCGCGGTGGCCACCACGAAATCCCCCGCCAGTTCGGAAAGGGCCTCGGTCACGGCCCGGGCGTTGGATTTGCGGGCGGTCTCGCCGGTGATGATCACCGCGCCCAGGCGGATATCCTTCGGGGAGATGCCGGCATCCCGGTAGTCCTCCCGGATCATGGCCTCCAGGGCGGCGCTGTCGATGGTGTCGGGAGACGTGAGCGGCGTGATCCGCACCGGAGCACGGTAGAGCACCGTTTTTTCGGTGATGGTGATACGGGGCACGGAAAAGGACGAGGCGGTATTGCTCAGTGTGAGCCGGCTGAACACGCACTGGGTGGTGGATGTGCCGATATCGATCCCGACGCTGATCAGCTGCTCGTCCCGCATGTTGTACTCCCACCCCTGACGAGTCATCGAACGCCCGGTCCCGCAGAGGATTTCACTTAAGACAATTTATATCATAATCGGTGCTCCGTGTCAATGAAAACCCAAAACCGGCAGGGCCCGCAGGACCGCGGACCATGCCGATCCGGCCGACGGCTTCACTGCTGTGCTCCGACCGCTCCCGCGCGGATCGATCTGCCCGCCGACATATCTGTATCATATCCGTTTGACATCGGATCGGGCCGACAATATAATAAGAGATCGAGTATCGTTCGTATGAAGGAGGATCCTGTTCATGTGCGGTCCGGAGCCGAGACAGATCCCGCCGTCCGCGCGGGATACATTGACTGCCGCCCTCAAAAAAGGCGACGCGGACGCGGCGAACAGTCTGAGAAGCGCTTATCCCCTTCAGGATCTGATCCGTTTGAAAGATGATCTCCTTTCCGGGCTGACCCGCCGTTATCTGGCAGGCGAAGCGGCCTTCTGTGAGATCACCGCCGCCGCCCAGGCATCACGCGTCCTGTATGACCCCTCCCTTCCTCCCAAAGTGTGCGTCGGAGCGGTCGAAGGGAACGAGAGCGGCACGGGCAGGGACTATATGATGATGCTCCTGACAGCCTGGGGCGTGCCGGCCATGGACCTGGGGCTCGATGCCGGGCCCGGAAAGTTCCTTGAAGCGGTCCGGGAGCGCGGTCTGAAGGCCGCGGTATGCGCGATATTCTCCGACAGGGACCTTGAAAGCGTCAGGGAGCTGCACCGGAGGGCGGAGAGCGAGGGGCTGCGGGACAGTTTCCTCCTGGCGGTCTGCGGAGCGGAGCACGGAGCATACAGAGCGGAGGACTTCAGGCTCGACTGCCCGGAGCACCGGGCAGCCGCCGTGGCTGAATGGGTGGCGCGCCGATGGAAATGATCACCGTACTGGACAATAAAGTGTTCGTCCCCCGGCCCGACCGGGAGGAAGTGTTCTCCTGGCTGCGCTGCGGGGAGGACCTGCCCTGCCGGAAAGCCTATGAAGACGCCTGGGAGGAAGCGGCCGAAATGCTCCGCCGGGAGGCGGACCCCCGGGCCGTGATCCTGCGCGGCCGACCGGACCGGCTCACGCTGCTCATCACCCTGGGGCGCGGGCCCGAGGAGCGCGTGTCGGCCCTGTTCAGGGAGGGGCGGTATGTGGCCGGAGAGCTGCTGAACGTGCTCTGCGACGAGATGCTCTTCCAGATGGATGACCGGGCCGAAAGTGTGCTCCGGGAACTCCTCGCCCGGGAGGGCCTGAGCATGGCGCGGCGCGCCGAGCCTGGCCACGGCCTGGACGCAGCGGAACAGGAGCATTTCTTCGAACGTATCGGGAGCACGATCCCTGAGGCGCACCTGACGGAGCACGGTGCTCTCTTCCCCGCCAAGTCCATGATGTACGGGGTGGACCTGTCCCGGGAAGAATGCCATGTCGCCCTGCATAACTGCTCCCGCTGCCCGAAGAAGGACTGCCTGTACAGGAAAGTTTGAACTGATCTAAACCGTCATAAAACATCGATAACAGCAGATCAAAAAGACAGTCGGATCATCATAGGTCCCACTGTCTTTTTGCTCGGTGTCTGTTACCTTTGGCCGTATCGATCGGAGAACTTTTATATGTTTTACCAAGAGTATGACTTAGCTGATCCCGAGTCCCTGGCGGACCGCAAGATAATTGTCTGTCAGGATGCAGTCCACACCTTTATCGAGCCACTGCCTGGCATCCTCAGGTTCGTCGGAATAGAACAGATTACATTTGATGCCGGCCGCGTGAGCACGTGATATCAGTTCATCCGTCATATACACGCGCAGAGCCTGAAGCCTTGTGCATTTGTATGCCGCGGCATTAGCCATCATCATATCTGTCGTCACTATGTCCGTTTCGGAAGCGAGCACGCAGCGCTCGACCTCCGGAGCGATCTTCATTGCCGCATCCAGGACCAGGGGCTCCTCACTCGCGAAGAAGAAATGTTCCACACAGTCATACTTCCGCGCGATACGCATGATTTCACGGATCTCATCTGAGTAATCCGTCACGCCGGGCAAAGGCTTTACATGCAGATTGATGATCGTACGCCGCGCGAAAATACTGAAGACTTCTTCCAGTGTCGCATACCGAACGCCCTCATACCCATGCCCGAATTTCGCTCCCGGATCCAAGCGCATCAATTCATCATAGGCCATTTCCCGGATGATACCGTCTGAATCTGTCAAACGATGCACATGCGGATCATGACTGATGACCAGCACTCCGTCTTTCGTTGGGCGCACATCGATCTCCAACTCACAGCATCCCAAAGATACCGCCAGAGCCATGGAAGGGATCGTGTTCTCCGGTGCCATATGTACCATCCCGCGGTGCGCGCACAGACGCGGCCATCCGGTCTCCCATGACGTCGGTTTTATCCCAGCCCCGGCAGGACGGTAAGTCCATGGCGTCCGGTAATGGGTCTGGTAGTACTCATTGGATACTTCAGGCTGGCCAAAACCGTTCGTCCGCATGTATTTAGCGTGAACATCGTCGATCGAGAGTTCAAAGCTGCCGACAGCCTGGCCGATATTCCGCAGGATCTTGCCGGCCGGCGAAGCTGCCATCGAGCATGCCCCGCCTTCTTTTTCCGCGCCCATGGAGAAAGAAGATCTCAGCACGTAGGCGTTGCACATGAACGCGCAGTTCTTGACCTGCATTTCGAGGATATCCGCCCTCTCCTCCCGCTGGAGCGAACAAAGCAGAACGATGTCCGGCTGTTCCATTGCCAAACGCGCGATATACTCCACATAGTAAATATCGTAACAGGTCAGGAACGCGTACCGGATGCCATCAAGCTCAAAACATCTCGGCGGGGCTGCGGTCGCCAGGTATGAGTGATCGATCAGGGCATTCTGGTACTCACTGGCCGGCAGATGGATCTTTTCGTACCGATAGGCTTCCTGACCGTTTCTGTCGAACAGCAGAGTCGTGTTTCGGAACAATCCATCCGGCGTTTGGCAATAGACATTGATGCACACATGGGCCCTGCATCGTTTAGCCGCTTCACGCACGTTAGACAGCAGCGGCTCTGTCCAGGTCTCACTTAATTCCCGCAGCGCGCTGCTGCTGCCGCATCCCGAAGGCGCATTGCAGCATTCCGGCATTAAGATCAGGTCTAACGAGTCATCGCATTTCTGCAGTTCCTGGCAAATAAAAGAAATACTTTTTCCGGTATCTTCCGTTTTCCAGGGGTAAGGTGGCTGTACAACTTTGATTCTCATGCCTCTTCTCTTCTTTCTGTCTATAAATCACGGTTGATGATTCGTGTTATTTTGACATTTCCTCACACCGAAAACATGAAACAAAGTGGCCGGGGCTCACTTCTTTAAGCTGCGGCCCTTTCGCTCTGCAGCTTTCGCAGGCATATCGGCACCGTTTTGCGAACCTGCATTCGTCCGGCGGATCGATCGGTGAGGTGATCTCACCCTTCAGGATGATGCGTTCTCTGTTGTAATTCACCCTCGGGACCGGTATCGCAGACAGAAGAGCTTCCGTATACGGATGCATCGGATGGGAAAACAGTTCTTCCGTGGGCGCCATCTCCACGACTTGCCCCAGATACATCACGATGATGTCATCCGAGAAATAATTGACTACACTCAGATCGTGCGTGACGAATATGTACGTCAGGTTCAGCTGCTTCTGAAGCTGTTTGAGCAGGTTCAGGATCTGAGCCTGTATGGAAACATCCAGTGCGGACACGGGCTCATCGCATACGATGAACCTCGGATTCATAGCCAGCGCCCGCGCAATGCCGACGCGCTGCCTGCGGCCGCCATCAAGCTCATGGGGAAACGAATTGGAAAACCGTTCCGCCAGTCCAACGAGCTCCATCAGCTCGATAACCTTATCCTCGATCTGATTCTTCGGACAAAGATGATTCTTCAGGATAGGCTCCCGTATCGTCTGAAAGACCGTCCTTCTGGGGTCCAGAGACGCATAGGGATCCTGAAAGATCATCTGCATATCCTTTCGCGTCTTTCTCAGCTCGCCAAAGTCCATCGTCGTGATATCTTTACCGTCGAAGAAGACTTTGCCGGCTGTCGGTTCGATCAAACGAAGGATACAGCGGCCCAGAGTCGATTTACCGCAGCCGGATTCTCCCACCACACCCAATGTCTTGTTACGCTCGATCTTGAAAGAAATATCATCCACCGCGTGAAGGATACCTTCCGGTGTTTTAAAATATTTCTTCAGATTTTGAACTTCGAGAATCGTATCACTCATCTTTTTTCTTCCCCTTCAGGCAGAATCCCGGGTCCTCATATGCTGAGCAAAGGGCAAAATGCGTGTCGGAAAATGCGATCTCGGGGGGAATGCCGGCCCTGCACTTCTCGGTGGCATAAGCGCAGCGCGGCGCGAAGGCGCAGCCCGCCGGCAGATCCGCCGGATTCGGCATCATGCCGGGTATGGGCTTCAGCGGTTCGCTGCGGTTAGAGATATCGGGAAGAGAATTGAACAGGCCTTCCGTATACGGGTGCTTGGTCCTGAGGAATACATCCTCGAGCGTTCCATGCTCCACGATATGCCCCGCATACATGACCGCTACTTCGTCACAGATCTCCGCCACGATACCCAGATCATGCGTGATCATGATCATGGCCATTTGATATTCATCGCGGATCTTGCGCATCAGTTCCAGGACCTGAGCCTGGATCGTCACGTCCAGAGCAGTGGTCGGCTCATCCGCGATCAAAAGCTTCGGATTGCACGCCAGCGCCAGAGCGATGACCACCCTCTGCTTCATACCGCCCGAGAATTGATGCGGGTAATCGTTGGCCCTGTTCGCGGGTATCCCAACGATCTCAAGCATTTCCCCGGCACGCTTCTGGGCCTCGTGATTATTCAGATGCTCATGCAGCCTGATGCTTTCCGCGATCTGTTCTCCTACTGTCAGTACCGGATTGAGCGCTGTCATCGGGTCCTGAAAGATCATCGAGATCTCCTTGCCCCGAAACTTTCCGAGTTCCCGCTTATCCATATGCAGAACATCCCTGCCGCACACGTGGATATCCCCGCTCCGGATCACCCCCGGCGGGATCGGTGTCAGGCGCATGATCGCTTTCGCGGTCGTCGTTTTTCCTGCCCCGGTCTCGCCGACAAGCCCCAGCGTCTTGCCCTGCCGCACCTTAAAGGAAATATGATTGACTGCTTTGATGACCTCATTGTCGACGTGGAACTCTATCGCCAAGTCTTTGACATCCAATACGATATCATTCTCCTGCACCTTTCTCACCTCCTCAGTTTGGGATCCATGGCATCCCGCAGACCGTCACCGATCAGATTCAGGGAAAGCACGGTGACCATAATAGCCAGGCCCGGGAACAGGCACATGTAGCTGTAATTGCGCAGATAATTGCGGGCTGCCGAAAGCATGGCTCCCCATTCCGGGTTGGGCATCTGGACGCCGAATCCGAGATAACTCAGGGCAGAAGCGGTGATGATGCTGGATGCCGTACGCAGCGCGATCTGTACCAGGATCGGGGACAGGCAATTGGGAAGTACATGCTCAAAGATGATCTCCACATCCTTCATGCCTACCATGCGCGCGGATTCGACATATTCCTGGTCTCTGACCATCAACACCGCGGCGCGGGTGATACGGACCAGTTCCGGGATCGTACAGATCCCTATGGCGATCACAAGGTTGATCGTATCATGACCCAGAGCGGAAACGATGACCACAGCCATCAGCATGGACGGAACAGCCGCCAGTATGTCAGTGACACGCATGATCAGTTCGCCCCATTTACCGCCGTAAAAACCCGCGAACGCTCCGAGGGGCACCCCGATGATCACGGCGATGAACACGGCCGAAAACCCGATCACAAAAGAATACCTGGCGCCGTATATGATCCTCGTAGCCAAATCTCTTCCCAGTTCGTCCGTGCCCATGATATGGTCACCGTTGGGCGACTTCAGCCTCTCAAGGATATTCGGGCCGGCGACCTGTTCATCAAAGTCGAGCACCAGATTGGCGACGATCGTGCCGATGATCATGAGAATGATAATGACAAGGCCGATCATCGCCCCTTTGTTCCTTCGGAACTGGATCCAGACCTCTTTGGCCTGACTGCGCTTTTCATAACGGCCGGGGGCCCTGCCCCTTCTCTTTTTGCTCATCGTCTCTTTCCCCCTCTTGAATACTGTGCCTTGATGCGGGGATCGATGACAGCGTACAGAAGCTCAACGATCAGCAATGTGATACTGACCAGCGCAGTCGTCAAAACAATGCTGCCGGTCACCATCGGCACATCCCGCTGGTTGACGGAATCAACGATCAGCTTTCCGACACCGGGCATGGCAAACACGGATTCCACGACCACGGCACCGCCCAGCGTCGCGGCCACCTGGGTGCCCATGACCGTGATGATCGGTATCAGCGCGTTGCGCAGGGAGTGCTTGAAAAGGATCTTCCATTCACTCACGCCCTTGGAACGCGCCGTGTCCAGATAATCCTGCCGGGATACGTCCAGCATGGAGGACCGGACCGTACGTGCCAGCGCCGCTGCGTAGAAGAAACCCAGCGTGATGGATGGAAGGATGTAGCTTTTCAAGCCTGCGCTCACACCCGTGGAGGGCAGCCATCCCAGCCTGTTTGAGAACACAAGGATCAGCAGAAGGCCCAGCCAGAAGACCGGCATGGCCAGACCGATCATCGCGATCGCCATACAGACACTGTCCACCAGCGTACCATGACGAACAGCCGATATGATACCCATGATCGCCGCGATCACCACGGAAACGATGAACGCACCCAAAGACAGGAACAGCGTGACCGGGAGCCGTTCCAGATAAGTGAGCCAGACCGAATCCGTGTTAAGGTAAGAGGTGCCCAGATCACCATGAAGAAAATTAAGCATGTACTTGCCATACCGGTAAAATACGCTCCGGTCATATCCGTACTGATGCTTGATCGCGGCGATCTGTTCAGGCGTGGCATCCCCGGCAGTCAGCAGATCAACAGCCGTTCCCGGCGCCAGATCCATGATAAAGAATATGAGAAACGAGACGCCGATAATGACTGGAATGATCTGAAGAATCCTCTTCAGAAAATATCGATACACTCGCCTTCACCTCAATTGCAGTAAATTTGGAGAACCCGGCGGCGTTTTACGGCCGCCGGGTGAATTATTCGGGGAAACGGTGTAAATTACTTGATGGCAACACAGATGTAAGTGAAGTCATGGCGCTGCATCGGCTCCCAGATGATGCCGCCGCAGTTCTTGTTGATGCCGACGCTCTTCACCGCGTAGTACAGCGGGATCCAGGGAGCTTCATCATGGATGATCGCCTGGACTTCCTTGTAGATCGCAAGGCGTTCATCACCGTCCGGCAGCACGGCCGCCTGGTCAAGCAGATCCATGACCTTCTGGTTGGTGTAGATAGCCTTGTTTACGTTGCTGCCGGCATAGAGCATGCGCCGTCCGTCATCGCCTTCATAGTTCCAGCTGGTGTAGAAGAGCATCGCTTCATGGATCGGTTCCGCGAACGTAGTCCTGCCGATGATGGTGCTGTGGTCGCATTCATAGATCTTGATATCGACACCGATCTTCTTCAGGTTGGCCTGCACCACCTGCAGCGCGATCTTGCGTTCCGCATTGCTGACCATGACCTCGATGGTGACACCGCCGTCGGGATAACCCGCATCGGCCATATACTTCTTGGCCAGGTCCAGATTGTACTCGTAGGGCTCCATCGTGTCATCATAGCCGTAAGTCGCCCAGCCCCAGAACGGGATGCACTTGGTGGCATTGCCTTCTGTCGCCGCCAGAAGGACCTCATCAAAGTTGATGGCATGGGCTACGGCACGACGCAGGTTCACGTTGTTACCGGGCTCACGGGAGCAGTTGAAAGCGAAGAAGGTACTGGTGGTGGACTGGAAGCGCACCAGATCCAGGTTCGGGTCATCACGAATGAAATCGAGCTCCGTGTTGGCCGGGTCGATACACACATCGATCTCGCCGTTCTGCAGAGCGATCAGGCGGGCAGAGTCCTCCGCGATGTACTGGAGCACGACTTCCTTGGTCTTGGGAAGCTCGCCCCAGTAGTTGTCGTTGCGGATAAGCTCGACAGAGGTGTTCGCCGTCATCTTCTTGATGATCCAGGCACCGGTTCCGATGCCGGGGCCCGCTTCGGGATCCGCTTCGACGGCTTCCTTGTCCATGATGCAGAACACGCAGTTGTTCAGGAGGATCAGCCAGTCGGTATAGTGCTGCGTCAGGGTCATTTTGAGGGTGTAGTCGTCCAGCGCCTCAAAGCTCTCCAGGAACACCAGCTTGCTGGCGCACACAGGGGATGTGCGGGAACGCTCAAAGGTGAACACGACATCTTCAGCCGTGAACTTGTTGCCATTGTGGAAATACACATCGTCACGGAGCTTGAACACCAGTTCGGTGTCGGAGATCCATTCCCACTCGGTCGCCAGTTCGGGCTTGACTTCCTGCTTGGCACTGTCATAGTAGGTCAGACGGTTGTGGGTCATGCGGAAGAAGTCGTCATGGGCCATGTCGCTTTCAGCCTGGGGATCGATCGTCCTGGCCTGCAGGTTCGTACCGATAATGACTTTCTCTTTGTACTGATCAGCTTCAACGATCGGGGTGTAAATGGCACCGGCCGAACCAGCAGCCAGGGTCCCTGTCTCGGACGTGGCGGGAGCTTCCGCCGAGGCCATCGGGACGGTAAACACAGAGAAAACCATCACCAGCAGCAACACAAAACTGATACCCTTTTTCATAAGCGCTCCTCTCTTTCTGAGTCTATTCAGTAGTTGAGAAGATCCATCTCTTCTCTTTGTCTGCATTATAGCAATGCCGCTTGACATTTGTCGAATATGAATATAGAATTACGCCATAAGCTGAGCTTATGGGTCGAAACCTATAAGCATATTAAATATATCGGAGGATGGTCATGAAATACAGCGATCTGGTCAAAGTGCTGGCCATCTATGAAGAGCACAGCTTCACCACGGCAGCAAAACGGCTTTATATCAGCCAGCCTGCCCTCAGCCAGAATATCGCTCAGCTCGAGAGAGAGTTCGGTCTGCTTCTGTTCGTCCGTGAAAACGGACAGATACGTCCGACGGAAGCCTGTGAAGTTTTCGTTTCCCATGCCAGGAAGATCCAGGAAGCCTGGCGTCAACTGGAGACCGATATGCATGCGATGGGGGTCAATGATTTTCTCCGGATCGGCACGACCTCATTCTTTTTTCGTTTCCTGTCCAACCGCACCGCAACTTTATTTGCGGGAAAAGAGCTTCCTTTTCAATACAATATCATCGAAGACAGCGCCCGGAATATCGAACGCATGACCAGTGAGGGCAATCTTGATTTCTGCTTCACGCGCGCTCCGCTGTATTATTCTTCACTGCGATCCGAACCGCTTTTTACCGAAGAGATCTACCTGGTGCTGCCCGAGAGCCATCCCTGCTGTTCGGAGATCGACGAAAAAGACAAGACCCTGTTCCCCTATGTCGATCTGGAAAGATTTCGTGAAAACAATTTCGTCATGGTCAACAACCCCCGGATCACGCCGCTGTGTCTGCAGATGTGCAGCAACGCAGGGTATAAACCGCGCATCTCCCTGCAGCCGTCCACGTGGGAGCATGTCATCATGGGCGTGCGATCCGGCAACGGAGTCGGATTTCTGTCCAATCTCCATATCGGCCGGGACAACAGTGAAGGCCTGAGGTTTTTCCGCATACCGTCGGAACTGGCCAAGCTGCAGCACGTCGTGGCGTGGCGTCCCTCCTACACCTTCAGCCCCGGCGCGCGCACCTTCATCGATTCTTTCCGGAGTTATGTGGAAAGCAACCTGCAGGTCCTTACCCAGCACGATCATCGATCAAACTGAGCCATACAAAAACAGGCCCCGGTCCACGGAGCCTGTTTTCAATAAGAGACGATCCGGACGATCCCTGTACTCTACAGCGCGATGATCAGATCCCTGCGGATGACGGCGAACACCCTGTCCCCTTCGGCAAAGCCCATTTTGCTCTCCAGCACCACGTC
>CADCQZ010000375.1 GCA_902803675.1 uncultured Eubacteriales bacterium | reverse complement strand
TTCCAGATGGGAGCCCGCCCGCACGCCGTCCACGAAATCGTTGCAGGCGCCCCAGTCGCTGACCACGAAGCCGTCAAAGCCCCAGGTATCCCGCAGGATTTCCTGCAGCAGGTGGGCGTTTTCGTTGGCGTAAACGCCGTTGATCATGTTGTAGGAGCTCATGATGGACTTGGGATGCGCTTCCTTCACCGCGATTTCAAAGCCCGTCAGGTAGATTTCACGCAGGGTGCGCTCGTCCATCACCGAGTCGGACGCCATGCGGCGCAGCTCCGTGTTGTTGGCCGCAAAGTGCTTGGGGCAGGCGGAGACGCCCTTTTCCTGGATCCCGCGGATGTAGCCGGCCGCCATCTTGCCGGCCAGGTACGGATCCTCGGAGAAGTATTCAAAGTTCCGCCCGCAGAAGGGATTGCGCTTGATGTTCATCCCGGGGCCCAGCAGCACGCAGACATCCTGGCTGGCGGCCTCCGCCCCCAGGTGCCGGCCCAGCTCCTCGCCCAGCTCCGGATCCCAGCTGTTGGCCATGGTGGCGGCGGTGGGATAGCAGGTGGCAGGGACAGACCCGTTCAGACCCAGCTGGTCGCCGGCCCCTTCCTGCTTGCGGATGCCGTGCGGCCCGTCAGACAGCGTCACGTTTTCAACACCCAGACGGCGGACGCTCTGTGTCTGCCAGAAATCCCGGCCGGAAAGAAGATGGCATTTTTCTTCCAGGGTCATCTGGGAAATGATATCCTGATGCTTCATGATGGTTCTCCTCCCTGTCGACTCGATGAACGGAATGTTCCTTTGATCGGTGAGACGGTCATTTTCATTTGTGATGGAAAAATTATATCATACATTTTTCTTTCTGTCACTAACTGATTATGAAATAACCGTAAAAAAGGGCCGCACCGGCGCGGAAAACCGGGCGGTCCCTGTTGCTGTATGGCTGGTCCGTATGCTGATGCGCATCAGCGGCGGCCGATGTCCGTATCGTCCCAGGACAGCTTGTTGTGGGCCTTGATATAATCGATGATCTCGTCCGTGTAGCCGAAGGCCAGGCAGACATAGCTGTCCGCCGCGCCGTAGTACACGGCGATCCTGCCGGTGGCCGGATCCTGCAGGGTGGCGCAGGGGAACACCACATTGGGCACGAAGCCCCGTTCCTCATACCATTTTTCCGGCGTGAGGAGCCAGCTGTCGCAGCGGTACTTCACCCTGGACGGCTCATCGATATCCAGGATGGCGCCGCCGATGGAATAGACATACCCGTTGCAGGTGTTGGTCACGCCGTGGTAGAAGATCAGCCAGCCCTCATCCGTCTCGATCGGAGCGGCGCCGCCGCCGATCTTCAGGCTCTCCCACCAGCCGCTGCCCCGGCTCATCACGTGGCGGTGCCGTCCCCAGTAAATGAGGTCGCTGCTCTCGCTGACGAAGATGTCCCCGAAGGGGGTGTGGCCGCTGTCGCTGGGGCGGGACAGCATCATGAAATTGCCGTTGATCTTGCGGGGGAACAGGACCGCGTTGCGGTTGAAGGGCAGGAAGGGATTTTCCACGCGGGTGAAGGTCCTGAAATCCGTGGTTTTGGCCATGCCGATGGCCGCGCCCCAGAAATCCTGGCACCAGATGATGTAGTAGGTGTCCTCCACCTTGACCAGACGGGGGTCATAGGCGTAGATGGGCATGAAGGGCTTTCCCTCCTCGTCGGTGAAGGGGATCCGGTCCTTCTCAAACTCCCAGTGGATCCCGTCGGCGCTGCGGCCCAGGTAGATGAAGGGCACGCCGTCGGTCTGCTCCGCGCGGAACACGCCGATGAAGGCGCCCTCATAGGGCATCACGGCGCTGTTGAAGATACGGGCGACGCCGGGGATCGGGTTCCGGTCGATGATGGGGTTGGCGTCGTAACGCCACAGGGGCGAGTTGGTATTGCCCTCCGGCCTTTCCTGCCAGGGGATATTGGGGAGATCAGGCGCGATGATGCGATGCTGGCTCATACTTTTTGATACATCCTTTCGTGATGATGATCGGGATCCTTATCACTGCGGATCGGGGAGCTTGTCATAACCGCCGTAGGTGATCATGGCCTCGACGATCTCAGGATACCGGAAAGTGCCCGTCCGGCGGTCCAGGACGCCGAACAGCTCGCCGTTCCCTTTGAAAGCGCCGTTGTCCCACCACAGGCAGGGCATGTTCCTGGCGCTGGCGGCGGCGGTGTAGAAGGCGGTGAAATCCACCCTGGACTTCAGGTTGCCCTTGTCCCGGGCGCCGAACTCACCGATCACCACCGGGATGCCGTTGACGATGTACCGGCCGTAGAGCAGGTTCATGAAGGACACGATCTCCTGCAGCTGGGCCTGGTAGTTGAGGTTGAACTCCTTGGTGCCTCCGTCCTGCAGGGCGAAGGGATAGGGCGTGTAGGCGTGGACCGACACGATGATGCGGTTGTCGGCGCTGTCCTCGGGCAGGCGGAAGAAGTCATTGAGCGCCCCGTCCGGCGCGGCGTCGTACCCGGGCACCATCAGATACCGGGAAGCGTTGTTCCCCCCGGAGGCGCGCACCGTGTCCACGAACAGCTGATTGAGTTTGTTGAGACACTCAGCGGCGTCCACACAGTCCGGGATAGTCTTGTTGAACACCCACTCATACCCGGTGCCGATGAGGCGGGGCTCGTTCATGGACTCGAAGATCAGGTGCTCGTCACAGTCCCGGAAGCGCTCCGCCAGCTGGGACCAGACGGAAGAGATATACCGGGCGGAGCTCTCGTACCGGTCGGAGGAGGGATAGAACTCGTACTCGTCGTGATGGATGTTGAGGATCACGTAAAACCCCCGCTCCAGCGCCCAGCCGACCACTTCCTGTACCCGGTCCAGCCAGCGGCCGGAGATCGTGAAGCCGTCCCCCGAGACATGGTCGCTCCATCACACCGGGATGCGCACGCAGCCGTAGCCGGCCTCCTTCAGGGCATCGAACATCTTCTCGTTGGTCATGACGCCGCACCAGTAGGTCTCCAGGTCCATCTCCCGGTCCCCGCGCAGGTTCTTCCCGATGGCGTCGAAGGTGTTGCCCAGGTTCCAGCCCACGCCCATGGCCTTGAGGAACGCCATGGCCTCGTTGTCCGGCACCGGCCGACGGGCGGTGTTGAGCTGGGGCACCTCCACAGTCTCCTCCGCGAAGCACCCGGCCAAAGCCATGACCAGAGCGCAAAGAAGCGCGATAAACGTGATATTTTTCCTCATCCAGTCCTCTCCCCTTTCCGAAACGATGACCTCATTCGTCCCCGCGCAGCACGTTCTCCACCAGCCGGAACGCGTCCTTGACCCCGAGCTTCTCGTCCAGCAGCCCGCCGTAGGGGCTGTTGAGGCTGTACGTGTAGCTGCCCTTGGGGGCGGTGGGATCGTCCGTCAGGGCCCAGATCGCCACGCAGTTGAGGGGATTGCCCTCCGGCGTGTTGAGATCGGTGAACACCCTGAACAGGTCGGCGTAGTACTCCGCGTGCCTCGCGGCCTGCTCTTTCTCAAAATTGCGCACCGCCATCTCCGTGATCTGCACCTTGAGGCCCTTTTCATGATAGCCCAGGATCGCGCTGCGGATCATGTCCAGATACCCGTTCTCCAGGCAGCCCTGCTGGGTGCCGTAGCCGCCGATGTATCCCTGCATGCCCACGCCGTCCATCAGCTTCCTGAAACCGCCGTTCCCGTCCGGCGCGAAGGTATTGACGCTGTCCGCCAGGGCCAGGATCGCCGCGGCCTTATCCCCGAAGAAGGCGTTGTAGTCGTTGTAATACAGGTCGATATCGGCGCCCAAATGCTCCACGGTGTCCCGCGCGTACAGGAAGGCCAGGGCCACGTAATCGTCCCCCATGTACTTCTGGAACAGGTTGTCCGCGCCGCTGCGCTTGAGGCGCAGGTGCCGCGCGTCCCCGGGAGCGTACTCCCCGGCGCTGTCCGCCACCGCCTCATTGACCACATCCCAGCAGTACACGGTGCCCGGGAACTTCTCCTCGAAGTGGGTGATGACCTCGTGGATATAGTACTCGGTGCGCTTCCGGACGGTCTCCTGATCCGCGTAGGGCTGCTTCGGGTCATAGCCCTCATGGAAGTACCAGTCGCACATATACGCGTCCCACACCAGGGTGTGCCCCCGCACGGCGATGCCGTTATTGCGCGCCCAGCCCACCATGGCGTCCGCCATGGCGTAATTCATCACGGGCATGCCGTCCGCGGCGCCGCGGGACGCCCTCTCATCCAGCAGCGTATAGGCCTTCATCTCGTTGGTCATGGTGACGCTGTTGAAATGGGCCTTGAGGATGTCCAGATACTTCTGGTCCCTCATCTGATTGAAGCTCAGGCAGCTGCCCAGCCTGAACCCGTGGCGGGCGGCCAGAGCGCAGAGGCCTTCCGGAGCGTTTTCGGCGTGCCCGGAAACACACATGAGCAGGATCAGGGGCAGCAGCAGCGCGATGATCTTTTTCATAGAATCCCTCCTGTCAGGGCCAGATCTGTCATCACCATTATAGCACAGGGCCGGATGGACCGATACCGGAAAATCCCAAAGCCCTCAAAAAAACCGCCGCGCCAGGGGCGCGGCGGCGTGAAAGGGTCAAAGCTTATTTGTTGAAGGCATCCAGCAGGGTCTGCCACACGGGCAGCTTGGCCTCGAGCAGTTCAGCGGGAGTGCTGCCGCCCAGGTTCCACAGGAAGTCCTGACCTTCAACATCGTTGACGGAGCCGAGGTACAGCACCTTGTCAGCGGAGCAGTGCTCGGGCTCACGCAGCATGGCGTAGGTCTCGTCCACGGCGCGGTCATCGGTCTTGTTGTACTTGTTGCCGATCCAGGCGAACTCATCGTCATAGCCGGGGGTCGCGCTGGCCCACAGGGAGTAGATGTAAGCGATCTTGCCGACGGTCTCGGCGTCGTAGCAGTTCGGGATCACGTAGACGTTGTCGCTGACCACGTTGGTGTAGGTGGTGCCCTTCGGGCCGACGGGGAACGCGACGCAGCCCCACTCGAAGCCGTCATCCTTCGGGTTGAACTCATCCTGATCGTTGAAGCCGCCGTAGGTCTGATACATATAGAAGCCGCAGAAGTTCTGCTTCCAGGCCTGCTTGAAGTAGTCCCAGG
>CADCQZ010000374.1 GCA_902803675.1 uncultured Eubacteriales bacterium | reverse complement strand
GCCTGACCGAGCGCAGCGAGACAGAGGGTATCCTCCCGCACCGGCTCCAGCGTTAGCGAGAGCGCAAGCTGAGCGGATTTTGCTTGACAATCCCTGGAATATCGCATATACCATACACTGAGGGCATATGAGGACATAGTACGCGCGGCCCAAGAAAAAACTGGTCATGGGAGGTTGGTTCCATGGATGGAGCGGCACTGAGAGAAGTATGCAGACAGGTGAGAAGGGACATTATCAACATGACGGCGGACGCGGCCTCCGGGCATCCGGGCGGGTCATTGTCCGCGGTGGAAATGCTCGTCGCCCTCTATTATGAGGTGATGAACGTGGATCCGAAAAACCCTCAGGATCCCAACAGGGACCGCCTGGCCCTGAGCAAAGGCCACGCGGCGCCGGCGCTGTACGCGGTGCTGGGCGAGCGGGGCTTCTTCCCCAAGGAGGAGTTCAAGGGCTTCCGTCAGCTCCACAGCATCCTGCAGGGGCATCCGGACGCGAAGAAGTGCCCGGGCGTGGACGTGTCCACCGGCTCCCTGGGGCAGGGGATCTCCATCGCCGTGGGTATGGCCCTGGGCGCCCGGGCGGCGAAACTGCCCTCGAAGGTCTACGCCATCTGCGGCGACGGCGAGATGCAGGAAGGCCTGGTGTGGGAGGCCTCCATGGCCGCGGCCCACTACAAGCTGGACAATTTCACCGTGCTCCTGGACAATAACGGCCTGCAGATCGACGGCACCAACGACCAGGTGATGAGCCTGGGCGACATCAACGCCAAGTTCAGGGCTTTCGGCTACCAGGTGATCGATGTGGCCGACGGCAATGATCTGGACCAGGTGATCGCGGCCCTGCGCGCGCCCCATGAGCCGGGCAAGCCCAAAGCGATCGTGTGCCACACGGTGAAGGGCAAGGGCGTGAGTTTTATGGAAAATCAGGTGGGCTGGCACGGCAAGGCGCCCAATGAGGAACAGCGCGCCATTGCCCTGAAGGAACTGGAGGTGTGACCATGAGCGAAAAGAAAGCGATCCGCGTCGCTTACGGCGAAGCGCTGGCCATGCTGGGCAGCGAGAATGACAAGGTGGTGGTGCTGGACGCCGACCTGGCCCACGCCACCATGACGGCGACCTTCCTTAATAAATTCCCCGAGAGGCACTTCAATATCGGCATCGCCGAGGCCAACATGGTGGACATGGCGGCCGGCATGTCCCGTATGGGGCTGATCCCCTTCTGCTCCACTTTCGCGGTGTTCGCCGGCCGGAGCTTCGACCAGATCCGCAACGGCGTGTGCTATCCCCATTTCAACGTGAAGTTCGGTTTCAGCCACGCGGGCGTCACCCTGGGTGAGGACGGCGGCAGCCACCAGGCCATCGAGGACATCGCCCTGATGCGCTCCCTGCCGGGCATGACCGTGATCTCTCCCTGCGACGCCAACGAGACCTATCAGGCGGTGCGGGCGGCGGCGGCCATCGACGGCCCCGTGTATCTGCGCCTGGCGCGCCTGCCCTCCCCGATCTTCGATCCCATGCCCTTCACGATCGGCAAGGGCAACGTGATGCGGGACGGGAAGGACGCGGTGATCTTCACCCACGGCATCATGGTGAACGAGTCCCTGGAGGCGGCGAAGATCCTGGACGAAAAGGGCATCAGCACCGCCGTGGTGAACCTGCACACCATCAAGCCCCTGGACGAGGAGATCGTGCTTTCCTTCGCGGCAAAGTGCCCGAAGGTGTTCACCGTGGAGGAGCACTCCGTGATCGGCGGCCTGGGCGACGCGGTGGCGGACGTGCTGGTGCGCAGCGGCCGGGGCTACAACTACCACAAGATCGGCGTGCAGGACGTGTTCGGCCAGTCCGGCAAGCCGCTGGAAGTGATGAAGGAATACGGCCTGAGCGCCCCGCAGATCGCGGAAAAGGTGGCCGGGGCCTGACATACTGCAAGGCATCTGCCGATGATACGCGAAAGCGCCGCTCCGAAAGGGCGGCGCTTTTTTTGCGGTCGTTTGCCCCGACAGTAATCCGTTCTGATATCATCTCAAGTTCCATGCGTGAGATGTGTCCCTTGACAGTTCCCCCAAAAGCCTTCGCCTGTGGAGAAGGTGGCAGGCGTCAGCCTGACGGATGAGGTAATGATCCGCTGCCGGCGGCGCTCATTTCCGCGCCCGGAGGGAAGGAGCTTTGGAGAACGGAGGAGACTTTGGAGAACGGGAATGACTTTGAAGAACGGGGAAGGAACGGACGGAGTTTT
>CADCQZ010000373.1 GCA_902803675.1 uncultured Eubacteriales bacterium | reverse complement strand
GCTCAGGCCGCGCTTGTCGGAAGGATCAGCGAAGACGTTCTTGCCGTCCTTGAAGAGGCTCATGTTGGTATGCATGCCGCTGCCGTTGATGCCGAACACCGGCTTGGGCATGAAGGTCGCGTGCAGGCCGTTCTTCTGTGCCAGCGTCTTCACCGCCAGCTTGAAGGTCATGATGTTGTCGGCGGCTGTCAGCGCGTCGGCATAGCGGAAGTCGATCTCGTGCTGTCCGGCAGCCACTTCATGATGGCTCGCCTCGATCTCGAAGCCCATCTGCTCCAGAGCCATGCAGATCTCACGCCGGGTGCTCTCGCCGTGATCCAGCGGTCCAAGATCGAAATAACCCGCTTCGTCGGAGGTTGTGGTGGTGGGGGTTCCGTCCTCGTCCGTCTGGAAGAGGAAGAATTCGCACTCCGGTCCGACGTTGAAGGAATAGCCCATGTCAGCCGCCCGCTTCAGGACCTTCTTCAGCACACCGCGGGGATCTCCGGCGAAGGGCGTACCATCCGGGTTATGCACGTCGCAGATCAGCCGGGCCACCTTGCCGTGCTGGGGCCGCCAGGGCAGGATGGCGAAGGTATCCAGGTCCGGCCACAGGTACTGGTCGCTCTCATTGATGCGCACGAAGCCCTCGATGGAGCTGCCGTCGATCATGATCTGGTTGTTGACCGCCTTCTCGATCTGGCTGGCAGTGATCGCCACGTTTTTCAGCTGGCCGAAAATATCGGTGAACTGCATGCGAATGAACTCCACGTCGCCTTCACGGACCATGCGGATGATATCTTCCTTCGTGTACTTGCTCATAATGCGGGACCTCCTTACAAAAAATAAAGGGGCAAGGAAACCGAGCAGGTCGGCTCCCTTGCCTTGCTGGGCAAAGACTACCACCGGAAAAGGCTGACGTCAAGGGGGTGGATTGTACTCAGTTTGTATTCCCTCCGCGATTGTTTTTTGGCTGTACCGGGGGTTGACACCGCATCCCGGCGGTGCTAAAATCCGTCACAAATTTCACAGGCAAAGCGTTGAGGAAGACGAGTATCCCGGCATCCGGGCCTCCCAGAGAGCGGGCGGCGGTGTGAATCCCGCAGGACGGGCCGGGGGAAGAACCCTTCCGAGCCCAAACCGAAAGCCTTTGGGAGAGTAGGGGCGGCGTGAGCGGCGGCACGTTACGAGCGCCGGGGCTTGACGGGATCGATGGGGATCCCAAGAGCCTGAAACAAGAAGCAAATCAGGTGGCACCACGGAGCGGCGGCCTTCGTCCTGAAATATCAGCACGAGAGCCGGCCGATCATAAGGAGGTGCCTTTTTATGTGTTCCATCTTTGCCGTGACATCCCGCTCCATCCCGGAAGAGACCCTTTTAAAGTGCTTTTACAGGACGGTGTCCCGGGGCCCGGACATGACGCGGTTCGAGAAGATCCCGGACGGATACATGGGTTTCCACCGTCTGGCCATCATGGGCCTGGATGAAAGGGGCATGCAGCCCTTTCATCTGGACCGGGACGCGGTGGTATGCAACGGGGAGATCTACGATTTCCGGCCCCTGAGGGACCGGCTGCTCTCCAAATACGAATTGCAGAGCCAGTCCGACTGTGAGATCCTGCTGCCCCTGTACCATGAGTACGGGGTGGAGATGTTCAAGACCCTGGACGCGGAATTCGCCCTGATCCTGTGGGACGACGAGAAGGGAAAGCTCATCGCCGCGAGGGATCCCATCGGCATCCGGCCGCTGTACTACGGCAGGCTGCCGGACGGGGAATGGGCCTTCGCCAGTGAGCCTAAAAACCTGATGGGGCTGTGTGAAAGCATCCTGCCCTTTCCGCCCGGGCATTACTTTATGGACGGGCAGTTCATCCGGTACGCCGACCCGGCCTATGTGGGCTATTTCACCATGAAGCCCGAAGAAGAGGTCACGAAAAAGCTCAACCGCCTGCTCAGGGACGGCGTGCGCAAACGCCTGGACGCCGACGCGCCCGTGGGCTTCCTGCTTTCCGGCGGGCTGGATTCCTCCCTGGT
>CADCQZ010000372.1 GCA_902803675.1 uncultured Eubacteriales bacterium | reverse complement strand
CTGGACGGGGAGCTGATGTACCGGTGCCGGATCTGCGTGACCCCGGAACGGGTAACCCTGGACCTGGACACCTGCCACCTGATCAGTGACGGGACCACCATGGCCAATTTCATGTCGGAGCTGTTCACGGCCTACCGCGGCGGCGAGCTCAGGCAGGACCATTACTATCACTACCTTGAGAGCCAGTACATGAGGCGGATGGAGCTGGAGCAGGACGCGGACGCCCTGCTGCTGATGAAGAAGTTCAGCCCTGAGGATCATCTGTGCAATCCGCCCCCGGATCAGGTGTCCCGGCGCACGGGGAACGGGCGGTGCACCGGCGAGACGGACCTGACCCTCGGCGAGATGCTCCGGGGCTGTGAAAGGCTGCAGACGAGCCTGAACAAGCTCTTCGTGGCCGCGGCGATGATCATGCTGTCCAGGTGCCGCGGCGATGACAAGGTCACGGTGGAATGGACATTCAACGGGCGGGACGAGAACTGGAAAAAGGACCTGATCGGGCTGACGATCTCCTCCGTGCCCGTCGCGGCGGACATGTCGAAGATCCATTCTCCCCGGGATATCCTGCGTTTGATCGACGAGCAGAACGAAATGGGGATGCGCTACGCCGATCTGTCCCTGGGCAACCGGGGCGTGACGCCGGGCGACAGGGACAGGATGATCGTGGTGTATGAATCCGGGTTCGATATGAACGCCTTCCTGCCCGAGGGGACCGAGACGGCCTTCGGCTATGAACATTTGGACGGCGTGTTCACCCGGTGCCAGGTCATCATCTTCAGCACATCCGATCCGGACGGAAAGATACCGTTCTATTTCAATTACGATTCTGAGGCCTATTCCCCCGCCTACGCGGCACGGCTGTGCGACATGTATAATGAGGCCATCGGATGGATGATCTCCGGAGGAGAAGAAAAAGCATGATCAGAGACTATATCGAAAACGGGATCGCGGCCCTTACAAAGCTTGAGGACGCCAGCAAACGGGGCACCGCGATCAGCACGGAGACGCTGATGCGCCTGATCCGTGAAAACGAGGATACGGAATACGGGAAAAAATACGGTTTCCGTCAGATCCGGTCCTATGCCGATTACGCCGCGAAGGTGCCCTTTTCCACCTATGAGGACTACGAGCCCGCCATCGAGAAGATGATCTGTTTCGGGCGCAGGGGCCTGATCACCGCCGACGACGTAGTGTATTACGCCCACACTTCCGGCACATCCGGCGCGTCCAAGATGATCCCCTGCACGCAAAAGGCCCTGGACATCCTGTTCGATATGGTGTTCCGGCGGGTCTTCGGCCTGTATGAAAAGGAATGCGAAAGCAGGACGGGGACGGGGATGCCCGCGTGCAGGGGGATCAACCTGATGGAGTCCCGCATCGGCTACACCCCCCGCGGCGTCGCTCACGGCGCTGTTTCGGAGACCCTCGATCACCCGGCGGATACGCCGATATACAACGCGCTTCCCGACGAGCTCGTCTATCCCGGCGCGGAATTCGACCGGCGGCACGTGAAAATGCTGTTCGCGCTGCGGGAAAGGCATCTGAGCTTTCTCATGTCCACCTTTTCCCCGACGCTTTACGACATGATCGTGTATATCAGGCATCACTGGGAAGCCCTGTGCGAGGATATCCAAACGGGCCGGATCGGCGAAGACATCGCGGTGGATCCCAAGCTGCGCCGGACCCTGGATAAAAAAATGGCCCCCGATCCCGAGAGGGCCGATGAGATCCGCGCGATCATGGAAAAGCACGCTTCCGGCGCTTTCGTGCCATACCTTTGGCCGGATATGAAGCTGATCGCCACGGTGGGCACCGCCGCCTTCGCGCCGTTCATCGACCGGCTCCGCCCGATGCTGGGGGACACGATCGCCATGGATCATTTAGGGTATGTGTGCTCCGAAGCCACGGTCGCCGTGCCTCTTAGGGAAAACGATCCGGAATGCATGCTGATCCCCTTCGGCGGGTTTTACGAGTTCATCCCCATGGAAGAGGGCGCGCCGACGCAGCCCCTGACGATGGATCAGCTGGAGATCGGAAAAGAGTATGAGCTGGTGGTCACCAACCTGTCCGGCTTTTACCGCTACCGCCTGGGAGACGTGGTGCGCGTGACCGGCTACCACAATGAGTGCCCCCTGATGGTGTTTGCCTACCGCAAAAACCAGCTGATCAGCATGTACGGGGAGAAAGTCACGGAAACGGCGCTGCGCAGCGCGGTGGAAATGACGGCGGAGGAATCAAAAACGGCCATCCTGGAATACAGCGTCTACGCCGACACGGAAACGGACCCGGGGCACTACACCGTGCTGATGGAGAGCGACCGGGAGATCACCGCGGAAAGGTGGCCGTATTATTCCGGGATCCTGGACCGCAGGCTGTGTCAGGTCCACGACTCCTACCGGAAAAAGATCGAGCAGAAGACCATGCTGCCCCTTCAGGTCAAATTCGTCCAGCCCCAGACCTATGCCCTGTACAGGGACCTGAAAGTGATGGGCGGAGCCTCCCCCAATCAGATCAAGCCCATCCACGTCATCACCGACGGAAGGCTGAAACGGTTCTTCTTCGGGCTCCTGCAGAACTGAGACCGGGGAAGGCGCGCCGGTCAGTCCCCGCTCATCTCGAAAAACCGGATGACCGGGCCCTCCTCCCCGGGATGGCCCTCCCCCCGGTAGCGATGGCCCGAAAAGCGCGCCTTCAGGGCGGCGCTGTCGGTGATAAAGGAGGGGACCGTGTGGAAGGGCCAGGGGACTTTGCCGTCCTCGAACCGGCCCTCGTTGCACACATAGATCTGACAGGGCGTCCCCGTCATGTCCGTGCCGGTGAGCACGTACCGCGCCGACATGCTTTTCACGCCGCGCGCGTCCACCGTCTGGGTATCGACGCCGCCTGGGGCGATCACGCCGTCAAATACTTCGCCCCGGGCCGTGCCGGTAAAGGGGATCATGGTCACGCCCGCGTTTTCGCTCTCGACCCGGCAGATCCCGTTCCGGTCGATGCGGACGAACACCTCGAGTATCAGACGATCCGACATGGATAATGCCTCCCCGATCCTCATTGATAAAACTGTTGACTGACGAAGCCGGACGGGAACACGCCCCGTCCGGCTCCTTTTATGCCGATCCGGGCCTATCCCATGATGACGCTGCTTGAGACCTTTTCCCTGCCCGAAAGGAACCAGTCCAGCACGGACTGTATCTCCCGGTCCCAGAAGTTCCAGTCGTGGGCGCCGGGGCCCTGGGAGAAAGTAAGATCGCAGCCCATGGCCAGGAAACGGTCCCGGACGCTCAGGTTCATGGCGTAGAGGAAGTCCTCCGTGCCGCAGGACTGGTACAGCTTGGGGACGCAGCCCTTCCCGGCGCAGTGCCGGTACTGGGCGAAAAGGTCGCTCCCGCCGCCCTCGATACGGTCCGGGTCGCCGAAGATGGCATTCCAGTTGAAGGCCCCGGGGGACGGCACGTTCTTCCGGTCCCCGACCAGTTTCACGATATCCAGCGCGCCGGACATGCTGGCGGCTTTGGCATACACCTCCGGCGCTTTCAGCGCCAGGTGCCAGGCGCCGTAGCCGCCCATGGAGAAGCCGCCGATGAAGGTATCCTCCCGCCGGGGGGATACGGGGAACAGGGTGCGGATATACACGGGCAGTTCCCGGGTGAAGAAAGTCTCCAGGGCCGGGCCGAAGGGCATGTTCTGGTAGAAATTGTTGCCCGCGGAGCAGGTGACCACCGCGATGCGCCGGTCCTGAGCGTAGCGGTCCACATTGGAGAACCGGGTCCAGGAAAAGGCGTCGCCGTACATGCCGTGGAGCAGATAGGCCACCGGCAGCCCCCGGTCGTACCCGAAATCCCGCTCAAGGGTATCGTAATCGAGCCTGTCCCCGCTGCCGGGCGTGGGCAGGCACACGTTGAGGGTGATGTTGCTGTAGAGCGCGTGGCTGTAGATATGACAGGTCAGGAACGCCATAGGATGCTACCTCCCGATAACAGCGGCAGAAAAACGGGCGCGCCGCAAAGGTGCGCCCGGGATGATGAAACTTTGGATCAACCCTTGATGCCCGTGGTGGCGATGCCTTCCACCAGGGATTTCTGGAAGATCAGGAAGATGATGGTGGCGGGCAGGATGGACAGCGTGGACATGGCCAGGGTGGAGCCGAT
>CADCQZ010000371.1 GCA_902803675.1 uncultured Eubacteriales bacterium | reverse complement strand
CCCTGGCGCAGCAGCATCTCGGCCAGGCCGGACATGCTGCTCCCGCCGATCCCGATCATATGGACACGTTCGTTCTTGTGATTTGCGATGTTCATGGTATCCTCCGTTTCAATGCAGGATATCCCTGATCAGATCATACAGGAAGATCCCCGCGGATACGGCAGCGTTCAGGGATTCCGCCCCGCCCGGGATGGGGAGCCTGTACCGGTGATCGACACAGCCGCGCACAGTGTCGCTGATGCCGTGTCCCTCGTTGCCGATCACCACGCAGACCCTGCTGCCCAGCATGGGATGGCCGAAAAACTCCTCCCCGCCAAGGTCACCGGCCAGGGTGGACACTCCCTGAGCCTTGAGAGACCGCAGAGCGTCGGGGAGGTCGTCCGTAACGGACACGCGCACCCTGAAGATGCTCCCCATGCTGGCGCTCAGCGCCTTCGCGCCGTAGGGATCGGCGCACTCCCGGTCCAGATACGCCGTGCCGCCGCCGGCTGCGTCCAGGGTCCTGAGGATCGTCCCCACGTTGCCGGGATCCTGGACACCGTTGAGCGCGACGGAAAGGAACGGGTATGCGGGCCGGGGATAGGGGTGATCCTTCCGGCAGACGCAGACGATCCCCTGGGGGGTCTTCAGGCTGCTGACAGCCTGCATGACCTTCGTATCCACCAGGATGGTCTGTGTGCCGTCCCCGGGCCTGAGGCCCGACCTGTCACGCCCCTCCGGGGTCCACAGCACGGTCTCGGCCGCGCCGCAGGCCACGGCTTCGGCGGTCATTTTTCTGCCTTCCACCAGGAACAGGTCCGAGGGCTTCTCCCGGATACGGCGTATCTCCCTGATGAGGGGATTTTTCAGGCTCGTGATCTCACTGACCATCGCTGAGCATCCTTAAAGTGCGCGGCATCCCTTTGAGCAGGGGCAGGACGTCGGCGGTATCGGTCTGCGCGATCCTGATATAGGGGACGGCGCAGTATGAAAGGGCCAGATCCGTCACCTCCCGCAGCGATCCCTCGGCATAGGGATGGACGGCGGAGATCAGGCCGGCACACAGTCTCAGGACAGCGGCGGGCAGCTTCCCCTGCAGCCTGCGCAGTATATCCTGCGCTTCCAGGTCGAGCTCACGGGGCCCGAAACTGTGCCTGAGCCAGGCGGCGGAAACGGGGACAGCGGCCGCGGGCAGCGGCGCTTTGAGGATGCCCTGTGCTCTGGGCAGCGGCACGAAGGCGAACGGGCTCAGATCAAAGAGGCTTTTCATCCCGTCCCCGAGTTCATATTTCACGGTGGGGACGAAACAGATCTCCGTTCCCTTCACCGCGGGCACCCCGCACGACGCGCATGTCAGATGCAGGCCGTCTGATCCTTCGGGCGCGCTTTCGGCCGTGCCGGGCATCCGGACGGGAACGCCGAAGGCGTCCTTCACCGCGTCCGCGAAAATGATCGTATCCGATCTTTCGACCGTGCTGACGGCGAATATCCCCCGGCACTGGGCGATGACGGCCATCAAGGCCGCCGCTTCCGTGCGGTTCATGGCGAAGCCGGAAGCGTGGAACGCGTCCAGGACCTGCCGGATCATTTCCTCGGGCGGCGCGCACCGCCCGGCTGCCGGGAGAGGCGTGTCATCCGCCGGCCGGATCAGGGTCTCCTGTTTTTCGGTCAGCTCGTCGATGATGCGGCGCTTTTCCCCGATGATGCCGATGAGAGCGTCGAGCTCACGCTTTTTTTCGGTCTCCGCGCTTTTGATCACCTTGTCGGCATAGGCTTTCTGATCCTTTTTGGCTTCGTCCAGCTGCATGATCAGGTGGAGCCGTTCGGCTTCCAGATCCTGCAGCCGCTCCGAGAATCCATCCTCTCCGCCGATCATGGCCGCGGCGCCGGGGAAGCCGGGCCCGGCTCCCAGGTCCTGCATAAGATCGGCCAGGGCTTTGCGGCCGCTCTCGGTCTTCATGGCCGCGGTCAAGCCGTTCCTGAGCTTTTCGGGGAGGATGTCGCGGGCGTTTTTCCGGTTTTCTTCCGCGCTGCCGGGGTCAGCGGCGCTCTTGCGCTGGGCTTCCACGGCCTGGGCCAGGGGATTGACGGTCTTTTTGACGGCCGGCGGCGCGATCAGCGCCGGGAGCAGCGGTGTGCCCTTTCCGACCGGCGTCGCCGGCAGGTCCCTGACGGGTTCGGGCGCTTCTTTCAGGGGATTGTTGAGCCCCTTCAGGTCATCGTTGAGCGCCTGGATCTGTTCGGCGGCATTGAGGGGGAGGGGAGACGGCTCTTTTTCTTCCGCCGGCCGGGCGGGCCAGTAGATCAGCAGGGCCCTGCCGTCCGGCAGTTCCACTGTTTTCAGGAACCGGCTGTCGGGCGGCAGTTTTTCGGTCTCACCGGCCGCTTCCCCGGTCCTGAGGTAGGGCCCCTGGATATTGGCGCCGCTGCGGATATAGACCATTTCGGTGACGGCGTTTTCCAGGCCGCTCTCCTGCACCACCTGATACACCAGGTCTTTGGGACAGGGCCGGATCACGTCCGAGTAGATGACATACTGATTGAACTCGTTTTTATCGGGCCGGTAGTTGCGGTTCTTCTTGACCTTGCCCTTGGTCTCGCCCGTCAGGTCCAGGACGCACAGGGGGGCGATCTCGCGCATCCGGGTCTTGAAAGTGCGCTGCTCGTCCTTGTCCGGCACCACCCTGAGATAGCCGTCGTCGGGAAGTTCTTTTTTAAGGTCCGCAGCAAAAACGGTATCGTCGTTCAATAAAGGCTTAACACGGAACAGGCCTCCCTGGGGTCTGTCCTCTTCCAGAAAAGCCAGTGAAAGTTTGCCCTGAAGATTCATAACGGTATGGGTGCTCCTTTTATAAATGGGTGATAGGTCAGGTGCGTACGAAAGTATCGTAAATGGCCTCGACGGCGTTCTCAAAATCATCCTCATCCACGCCGACGATGATGGACAGCTCGCTGGATCCCTGGTCGATGGTGCGGATGGATATGCCGCGGGTGGAAATGGCGGTGAACAGCCGGGCCGCGGTGCCGAAAACGCGCACCATGCCCCGTCCCACGGTGGCGATCAGGGCCAGGTGGTCTGACACCGTCAGGTTATCGGGCTGCACCAGCTCTTTGATCCGCTCGATGACCGCTTCCCGGTGGGGCGCCAGCTCGGCTTCCTTGACTACGACGCTCATGGTGTCGATGCCGGTGGGCAGGTGCTCGAAGTTGACCCCGTTTTCCTCAAAGGCCTGGAGCACGCGCCGGCCGAAACCCAGCTCGTTGTTCATCATGTCCTTTTCGATGTGGATGATGGTGAACCCCTTCTGGCCGGCGATGCCGGTGATGGTGTGCCGGGTGGAGCCGGGCCGTAAAGAAGCGCTGATCATGGTGCCGGGATGGCTCGGATCGTTGGTGTTGCGGATGTTCGTCGGGATGCCGGACTTGTGCACGGGGAAGACCGAGTCTTCATGCAGCACGGTCGCGCCCATATAGCTCAGCTCCCGCAGCTCCCGGTAGGTGAGGGAATCGATGAACTGCGCGTCCTTGATGATGCGGGGATCCGCCATGCGGAACCCGGTCACGTCCGTCCAGTTCTCATACACGTCGGCATTGACGGCGTTGGCCACCAGGGCGCCGCTGATATCGCTGCCGCCCCGGGAAAAGGTGATGACGCTGCCGTCCTCGTCGGCCCCGTAAAAACCGGGGATGACGGCATAGGGGATATCCTTGAGCGTTCCGCGCAGGAGCTCGCAGGTCTTTTCCTCGTCCAGCCTGCCGTCCTTGAAGAAACGGATGACGCGGGCCGCGTCGATGAACTCGAATCCGAGATGCCTGGCCAGGCACTTCCCGCACAGATATTCGCCCCGGCTGGCGATATAGCTCTCGCTGGCTCCGTCACGGATCCGCGCGGATATCTCCTCAAAATCCCCGTCCAGGCTGATATCGATGCTCAGCTCCCGGATGATGCTTTCGTACCGGTCGCGGATCTTTTGCAGCTGGAACTCGTAGGGCTGCCCCTGGGCTCTTAAGCGACTGCAGGCATAGAGCAGGTCCGTCACCTTGTCATCTCCCTTGGCCCTTTTTCCGGGGGCACTGGGGACCACATAATGGCGCTGGGGATCGTCCCTGACGATCTGGGCGACTTTTTTGAACTGGGAAGCGTCCGCCAGGGAGCTCCCGCCGAATTTTACGACGATCATACGATCCCTCCTGATCAGGCTGCGCCGGTGACGGTCGCGTTCCTGAGCCTTGTGACCGCGGGGATCACCAGGCTGTCATACTGACGGGTCTGTTCGGTGCAGCGCATCGTTTTGACGAGTTCCTTCATGTTTCCGCTGACGGAGCCGCCGCTGACGGCCCGCACGGCCGTGCCGTCGTGCCAGTAGGCCAGGCGGATCTCCCCGGCGATGTCTCCCGTCAGAGGGTCCACCTGGAAATCGGAAAACTCCACCACCTCGAGATACCGGCCCTCAAGGATCTCCTCCCGGGAGGCGGTGCCTCCTTCCACGGTGAAATTACCGGGGATGAAGCTGTTCCCGAGCCCGAGATACTGGCTGAACTGCCGGCTGCCGTAGAAGTTCTCCGGCACGTTGTCCCTGATGATGACCATGTCGCGCCTCGGGGCGCCCTCCGGATCGAAGGGCAGGTCATCGGAGGAATTGGGCAGGGAAGTGACGGCGCGCACCGTCAGCCGGTCCCCGGTCATGTCCGGGGCGATGGGCGTCCCGATGCTCCAGTCGCTCCAGCCCCGCACCTTGTTCGCGGCGCTCATCCGGTAGATGAACCAGTTATAGACCTCCGCCGCCGCGTCGGTGGACAATACCACATCGGCCTTTCCGAGCGCCGGGGTCTTTCCCGCGGCGAGCTTGTCCTTCCCGTACCGCATGGCTTTTTCGATATCCTCCCGAAGGGAAGCTTTGTCGCATCCGCCGCTGCGGTACATCCGGTACAGCTCGATCTCTTCCCCGTCCGATCCGCGGGCGTTGACCACCACTTCCAGCATGGCCTCATTCACATCGGCCGAAAGGTCGATCCCCTCGCTGGTGATGAGCCGGATGGTCTTTCTCGCGGTGAACAGCTCAAAGGAATTGATATCCTCCGTATCCGTCTCGGGCAGGCTGTTCATGACCTCGAGGAAATCCGCCGCGGTGTCGCCGGGATCCCGGGCTTTAGTGCCTTCCGGGACCGCGTCTCCGGCCGGCCGGAGCGTGTAGAAAGGATTCTTCACGAAGGACGCGGACAGCATCAGGTTCCCGATGATCGCTTCGGCTTCCTTCTCATCGGCCTGGGGAGGCACCGTCCCGGACGCGCTGCCCAGGTATTTCCGGTCGGGAGAGAGCCTGAACACCTTGACCTGAAAACTCTCGATGTTCTTGTACCGGTTCTGATCCGTCAGATGCCGGATGAAGTAGAATTCCCATCCGCGGCTGACGGTCTGGGTCAGCTCCCATCCGTCGGCGCCGCTGCGTTTGAGGATATCGGTCATCTCCTGTATCGTCATCCCAGCATCGCCCTCGCTTTCAGGCAGGGGCCGCCGTCGGCCACCTTGACCCATTCCTTGTGCCCTTTGCCGCACCCGCCCGTGCCGAAGACCTCCCTGTCCCGGCTGACCATGGAAACGGAACCCAGCAGGTCGGGCACATAGCCCGTCATCACCACGGGCGCAACGACCCGGCCGGTAAGGCGGCCGTCCCTGATCTCGTAGCCCTTCTCCACGATGCACTGGATGCCCCAGTGCTTGGGATCCTCCATGCCGGAGGAGATGCCGCTGAGCAGATAACCGTGTTCGACGGAGGCGATCATCTCATCCAGGGTGCTTTCTCCGCTGTCGAAGAGCGTGTTGGTCATGCGGGTATAGACCTTGTGAGCGTAGTTCTGCCGCTTGCCGTTCCCCGTGGGGGATACGCCGAGGCGCAGAGCGCTCAGCGCGTCGCAGATCCCGGTCTTCAGGATGCCGTTTTCGATCTCCGTCACGTCTCCCGCCGGGGTGCCTTCGTCATCGAAGGCGTAGGAAGTCACGTCCACGGCGCACAGGGCGCCTTCGTGCATGGTCACCAGGTCGCTGCCCACGCGCTTGCCGATGTAATCGGCCCCGAGCGCGCGGTTCTTGACGAACATGTCCATCTCCACGCCGTGGCCGAAAGCTTCATGGGCGATGAGCCCCGTCACATCGGGAAGGGTGATGATGTCGTATTCCCCGGGCTCGACCCTCTGCGCGCTCAGGAGCTCCGAGACGCTTTTGAGGGCTTTGTCCAGCACGGGTCCCATGTCGTCGAAGAGCTCCGGGCCGCACCGGCCGCTCACGCCTTCGTGAGCCATCTCCGCGCGCTCGCCGTTCGACGCGACGACAAGGACGCTCCCTTCGGCGTAGACATAGCTCTGGCGCATGTCCGTCTTATCGGTCAGATACATTTTCGAGATGTGCGTGCACTGCGCGCTCACGGTGCAGTCCACCACGCTGTCACGGGCGGCTCCGGAAGCGGATACGGCGTCGAGCTTTTCGATCAGGGCCCCCATGTCCTCTTCCTCGGGGAGCCTCCCGGTATCCATCTCGCTCACCAGCCCGGTCCCGTGATCCGGCATCACCGGGGTGATATAGGGGGCGAAACGCCCGAAACGCCCGAGGACACGGAACTGACTGTCGAGCTCCCGGCGGATCATGGCCGCGGTCTCCTCCGGCGATTCGGGATCGAAACGGTTGAACGCGGCTTCGGAATACCGGCCCTCCCGGCATACCCGGACCACATAGCCCCTCTCCGTCGTCATGGTCTCGCTCGATACGTTTTTCGCCTTCTGAGAGATCCTGACGGCGAAGCCCCGGGAGTCGGTGGCCAGCACGCTGACAAAATCATGGTCCTGTTTCAGCAGCCCGATCAGGCGTTTGAGACCATCGGCCTGAGCGGTCAGGAACGGTGAAAAGGGTGCTTTCATCAAGTCGCCTCCGACAAATGATTCTTCAGGATAATTATACATAAAAACACTCTGTTTTACAACAGGCGCGCGCTTTAGGTGCGGCTGAAGCACCGCGCGAGAAAAGCATTGCAAAGGAGCGCTTCTTATGATATTATTTTCTGTAGCGCCCGTAAAGAGGCGTAATTGGGCTATTGAGCCGTTTGGAGGTTTTCATGTCTTATTCAGTGGAAAAAATTTCAGGCAATCAGGTCAAGATCAGTTTTGAAGTTCCGGCCGCGGAGTTCGACAGTGCCATTCAGAAGGCCTATCTGAAGCTGCGGGGCAGGATCAATGTGCCCGGGTTCCGCAAGGGCAAGGCTCCCCGGAAACTGATCGAGAGGATGTACGGCGACGGCGTGTTCTACGAAGAAGCGCTGGATATCATCTTCCCTGACGTATACACGGAAGCTGTCAAAGGCGAGGATCTCAACGTGGTGGACCAGGCTCAGATGGATCAGGTCGAGCAGATGGCTGCCGGTCAGGACCTGAAGTTCTCCGTCAAGGTCTATGTGTCTCCCGACGTGGAGATCGGCGAATACAAGGGCCTGAAGGCGGTCAAGTACGTCCGCAAGGTCACCGATGAGGATGTGGACCAGGCGATCTCACAGGACGCCGAACGGGCCACCACCCGCATGGAAGTGACCGACAGGGCCCTCAAGAGCGGCGATGTCGCCAAGCTGGATTACGCGGGCACCGTGGACGGCGTGGCCTTTGAGGGCGGCACCGCCAAGGACCAGTCTCTGGAGATCGGTTCCGGCAGCTTCATCCCGGGTTTTGAGGATCAGATGATCGGCATGGCCATCGGTGAGGAGAAGGACCTTCACGTGACCTTCCCCGAGCAGTACCACGCCGAGGAACTGGCCGGCAAGGAAGCGGTCTTCCATGTCAAGCTCCTGGGCATCGAGGAAAAGGTCAGGCCGGAGATGGACGACGAGTTCGCCAAGGACGTTTCCGAGTATCAGACCTTTGAGGAATACAAGGCCGCCAAGCGGGCCAGCCTTGAAGAGACCGCCGAGAAGAACGCCGACGGCGAACTGGAGCAGCAGCTGATCCAGCAGGCGGTGGACGCTTCCGACTGCGATATCCCCGACGCCATGATCGAGTCCCGTCTGGACAGCATGATGCGCCAGTATGAGATGCGCCTGGCTTATCAGGGCATGCGTCTCAACGATTTCCTGAAGTACACCGGGCAGACCGAAGAACAGATGCGCGACATGTACCGCAGTGAAGCCCACAACCAGGTCAAGAGCTCCCTGGTGCTCAAGGCCATCGCGGACAAGGAGAGCGTCCAGGTCACCGATGAGGACGTGGACAAGCTGATCGGGGATGACGCCAAGGCTTCCGGTCAGAAGGTCGAGGATTACCGTGCCCGCATCAGCGACCGTGATATGGAGTACTACCGCGAGGACGCCCGCACCCGCAAGACCATCGATCTGATCAAGGAAGCGGCGAAGGTCGAAGTGAAGGACGCCGACGAGCGGATCAAGGCCGCGGATGCCGCCAAGGCCGTGGAGTCCGTAGCCGCCGCCGCGGAAGCGCTCGAAGAGAGCGATCCCGACAAAGAGTGAGCTTTCCTGCCCGACAGAGCTGAGCTTTCTTAAAGGAAAGGAACCGGTATGTCACTGATCCCCTATGTCATCGAACGCACCGCTCACGGCGAGCGGGCCAGCGATATCTACTCCCGGCTGCTGATGGACCGGGTGGTCTTCCTGGGCAGTGAAGTGAACGACCAGGTGGCCAACGCCATCGTGGCTCAGCTGCTCTACCTGGAGACCGAGAATCCCGACGCGGATATCTCCCTGTATATCAACAGCCCCGGCGGCTCGGTCACGGCGGGCATGGCCATTTACGACACGATGAATTATATCAAGTGTCCGGTCAGGACGGTCTGTGTGGGCCTGGCGGCTTCCATGGGCGCTTTCCTGCTGATGGCCGGCGAAAAGGGCAAGCGGATGGCCCTGCCCAACAGCGAGATCATGATCCACCAGCCCTCCGGCGGTGCGTCGGGCCAGGCGACGGACGTGCGCATCCACGCCGAGTGGCTGCTGAAGACCAAAGATAAAATGAACGATCTCATGAGCGCCATGACGGGCCAGAGCATCGAAAAGATCCGCGCGGATGTGGAGCGCGATTACTTCATGTCCGCCGAGGAAGCCCTGGAATACGGCATCATCGACGAGATCTTCCGCCCGAGGACCAAGTAAAAAAAGGAAATCCATTCATGGCAGACAAAAACTCGACGAATTCCAAACGCTGCTGTTCCTTCTGCGGGAGGGGGCAGGACGAGGTCTCGCGCCTGATCGCCGGGATGAACGCCTATATCTGTGAAGACTGCGTTGAGCAGTGCGCGGAGCTCATGGAGCGGGGCATCTTTCAGAAGGCCTCCAAGAGCCTGTCCAAACGCAGGCTCCCCACCCCGATGGAAATGAAAGCGATGCTGGATGATTACGTCATCGGGCAGGAGGAGGCCAAGAAGACCCTCTGCGTCGCGGTGTACAATCATTACAAGCGTATCTCCGCGCCTGTGGATAAAAAGGACGGGGTGGAGCTCCAGAAGAGCAACATCCTCATGATCGGCCCCACAGGCAGCGGTAAGACCTACCTGGCCCAGTGCCTGGCCCGCATCCTGGATGTGCCCTTCGCCATCGCCGACGCCACCGCCCTCACCGAGGCCGGTTATGTGGGCGAGGATGTGGAGAACATCCTCCTGCGCCTGATCCAGGCCGCTCACATGGACGTGGAAGCCGCGCAGACCGGGATCATCTACATCGACGAGATCGACAAGATCGCCCGCAAGAGCGAGAACGTGTCCATCACCCGCGACGTCAGCGGCGAAGGCGTCCAGCAGGCTATGCTGAAGATCCTGGAGGGGACGGTCGCCAACGTGCCTCCCCAGGGGGGCAGGAAGCATCCCCAGCAGAGCTTTATCAGCATCGACACCACCAACATCCTGTTCATCTGCGGCGGCGCCTTTGAAGGCCTGGACGATCTGATCTCCCAGCGCGTGGGCAAGAGCTCCGTGGGCTTCGGTTCCGATCCCCGTTCGGCGAAGGACCGCAACCCCGGGGATATCTACCGCTCCCTGCTGCCGGAGGACCTCAACAAATACGGCCTCATCCCCGAATTCATCGGCCGCCTGCCCATCCATGTCACCCTGGACGCGCTCAGCGAGGAAGCGATGATCCGGATCCTGACGGAGCCGAAAAACGCTCTGGTAAAGCAGTACCGCAAGCTGTTCAAAATGGACGGGGTGGATCTGACCTTTTCCCCGGAAGCGCTCAGCGCCATCGCTAAGAAGGCCATGGACAAGCAGACCGGCGCCAGGGGCCTGCGCTCCATCATCGAGAAGGCGCTGCTCAATGTCATGTACACGCTGCCCGGCCGGAAGGATGTCACCGGCTGTGTGGTAACGTTAGGCACGATCATGGACGGGTCGGAGCCTGATCTTATCACCACCGAGCCGCCCAAGGAGCCCCAAGCCGACAAATGAGCTTCCAAACTGATGATAAGTCCTATATCTGCGGGATCGTGCCACCGGCATGTGACCGCTTTTTGTAACAATGGACACTTTTGTGTCCTGATGCCCGACTTATTGAAACGGTAAGTTAAGGAGACCATATGCCCAGAACCAAGAAAAACCTTACCCTGCCGCTGATCCCCCTCAGAGGCCTGGTGATCCTGCCCAATTCCATCGTGCATTTCGATCTGGGCCGCGAAAGCTCCGTCGCCGCCCTGAGCGAAGCGATGGGCGCGGATCAGACGGTCTTTCTGGCCACTCAGAAGGACGAGACGGTCGAGGAACCCGGCATCGGGGATCTGTACGCCATCGGCACGGTCGCGAAGATCCGTCAGGTGATGAATCTTCCGGGCAGCAGCCTCCGCGTTCTGGCGGAGGGCGTCGAGAGGGCGGAACTCAAAGCTCTTGATGACGGGGAACACTGCCGTGTGGCGAAGGTGGCAAGATGCGCCGTCAAATCGGAGCGCGGCCTTGAGATGACAGCCATGATGCGTCAGACCTGCGCCAGGCTGGAAGCCTTCATGCAGGCCAGCGGCCGCGTGTCGGAGGATCTGGCCGGCAATGTCAGGAAGATGAAGGATCCGGGCAGGATGGCGGACACGATCGCCGCGAACGCGCTCAGTGAACTTGACGACCGTGTGGAGATCCTCTGCCAGACCGATCCTTTCACCAGGCTCGAGAAGCTCTGCGTCATCCTGGACCGGGAGACGGAACTGTCCCTGCTGGAAAACGATATCCAGGGCAGGCTGAAGGAACAGGTGGACAAGAGCCAGAAGGAGTATTACCTTCGGGAACAGATCAAGATCATCCAGGAGGAACTGGGCGACAAGGAACCGGACGATACCTATGATCTGGGAACACGGATAGAAAACGCCCCGATCAGCGATGAGGCCCGGGAGAAGCTCAAAAAGGAGCTGCGCCACATGAACCAGATGGCGCCCGGCATGCCGGAGATCGCCGTGTCCCGCGCCTGGATCGAAACGGTGCTGGATCTGCCCTGGGGGATCGAGACGACGGACAATCTGGACCTTAAGCACGCCCGTGACGTGCTCAACGAGGACCATTACGCCCTGGAGAAGGTCAAGGAGAGGATCATCGAGTATCTGGCCGTCCGCAGACGGCAGGCCGCGGATGAAAAGGACAAGGCGTTTTTGAAAGCGCCGATCCTGTGCTTCGTGGGCCCTCCGGGCGTCGGCAAGACCTCCATCGTCCAGGCCATCGCCCACGCGGTCGGGCGCAAGTACGTGCGCATGTCCCTGGGCGGGGTTCGGGACGAGGCCGAGATCCGCGGTCATCGCCGCACCTATGTCGGAGCCATGCCCGGCAGGATCATCACCGGCATGAAGCAGGCGGGCAGCATGAACCCCCTCTTCCTCTTCGACGAGATCGACAAGATGACCAGCGACTTCAGGGGGGATCCGGCCAGCGCCATGCTCGAGGTGCTGGACGGGGAGCAGAACCACGCTTTCCGGGATCATTACCTGGACATGGCTTTCGATCTCTCGCGGGTCATGTTCATCGCCACGGCCAATGTGGCCGAATCCATCCCGGCTCCGCTGCTGGACAGGATGGAGATCATCGAGGTGCCCAGCTACACCGAGGAAGAGAAGCTCCATATCGCCCAGAAGCACCTGCTGCCCAAACAGCTCAGGCAGCACGGGGTCAAGGCCAGCGAGGTCACCGTCAGGGACCCCGTGATGAAAAAGATCATCGAGAACTACACCCGGGAAGCGGGCGTGCGCGAGCTTGAGCGCATGATCGGCAGCATCGTCCGCAAATCCGTGGTGGAAATGGAAGAAAACAAACGCAAACGGATCGACGTGACCATGGACCGCATGGAGAAATACCTGGGCGCGGCCCGGTACCTCCGGGAAGCGCCTGAGAGGAAGGACATGGTGGGCGTGGTCAACGGCTTGGCCTATACGGCAGTGGGCGGCGAAACGCTTCTGGTGGAGTGTGCCGTGATGAAGGGCACCGGCCAGCTCAGCCTGACCGGTCATCTGGGTGACGTGATGCAGGAGAGCGCCCGTGCGGCCCTGTCGCTGATCCGTTCCAATTCCGAAACCTGGCAGATCCCGCCGGAGACCTTCAAGGAAAAGGACATCCATATCCACGTGCCGGAAGGCGCGGTGCCCAAGGACGGGCCCAGCGCGGGCGTGACGATCTTTACTGCCATGGTCAGCGCTCTGACGGGCCGGCCGGTGCGCCAGGATGTCGCCATGACGGGAGAGATCACCCTTCGGGGACGGGTCCTGCCCATCGGCGGCGTGAAGGAAAAACTCCTGGCCGCCTACAGGGCCGGTATCACTCAGATCGTCATGCCGACAGAAAACACCAAGGATCTGGAGGATATACCCGCCGACGTGCTCAAGAGTTTTTCGATCCATTACGCGTCCTCCGCCGAGGATGTGCTGCGGGTGGCTCTGTCGGAGAAGATGCCGGAGCCCGCCTGATCCATGATAGTGTTTTACGTTGGCCGGCGCTTTTGCGCCGGCCTTGCCGAACGGAGGAAAGATGGAGATCGTTAACGCCTCTTTTGTCACATCCATGACTGCTTACCGTCCTCCGGAGAAGGATCTGCCTCAGATCGCTCTGGCGGGACGCAGCAATGTGGGCAAAAGTTCCCTGATCAACTGCCTGTGCCGCCGGAACAGGCTGGCCAAGGTGGGTGCCGCTCCGGGCAAGACCAGGATGCTCAATTTCTTTGATATCAACGGGGAATTCTACCTGGTGGATCTTCCCGGCTACGGTTATGCCGAAGCCGGAAAGGCCGAGAGCGCCCGCTGGGGCACCATGATGGAGGATTATTTCAAACGCTGCGGCACCCTGAAGGCCGTGCTGCACGTGGTGGATATCCGCCACGACCCCACGAAGGACGATAAAACGATGAATTTGTTCCTGCGGGCCAATGATATCCCCTTTCTGGTGGTGGCTTCCAAGAGCGACAAGATATCCCGGGGCGCCCGGCAGAAGTATCTCAATCCCATCATGAGAGAGCTCCAGGTGCAGCCGTGGCAGGTGATGTGTTTCTCCGCCGAGAGCGGGGACGGGCGGGACGAACTGCTGGACAGGATCGGGACGCTTCTGAACGGCTGAGACGGCCCGATCGGGGCAAAAACGAGCGTATCAGGGACGGGCGGGCCTTCTTTCGGGGCCTGCCCGTAATTAATTGACAAAAGATTGAAAAAGCTGTTGCACTGGGGAACATTTCGTTGTATAATGCGCCTGCTTGAGGGGCGCCTGGACCGGACGGCGCGCCAAAGAATAAATCGATAATCCGTTATCGAGTTCAAGGAGGGCCTTTTTAATGGGGTTCAGGAAATGCCCGCGCTGTGAGCTGAACTATATCACAGACAACGAGACGCTTTGCAAGGTCTGCAAAAGGGAGATCAAAGGCGATGACAGGCTCGAAGTGATCGACCTGTGCACCGTTTGCAATGAGCGGCCGGTGATGCCCGGGAAGGACATCTGCCTGGTCTGCTATAAAGAAATGGAAGAGAACGGCGAGCTGGAGAACGAGGACGAGACCGAGCCCGCGGAAGACGAAACGGAGATCGACAGCCTCGATGAAGCGGATGAGCTCCTTGACGATACGGATGATATCCCCGCCGGTGAACTCGAGGAGATCGAGAACGATCTGAGCCTGGACGAGATGAGCGAAGAGGAAGACAGTGAAGACGAGGAGGACGACCCCTTTGAGGAATAACGCATGAGGATCTTTGCCATCGCCGACCTGCATCTGCCGGGCGGTCAGGAAAAGCCCATGCATGTCTTCGGCGCTCATTGGGAGCGTCATTTTGAAAAGATCTCCCGGGACTGGTGCGACAGGGTCACCGGGGAGGACATCGTGCTGCTGCCCGGGGACCTGAGCTGGGCCATGCGTCTGGAGGATGCTCTGGAGGATATCAGGGCCGTGGCCGCGCTGCCCGGCAGAAAGGTGATCCTGCGGGGCAACCATGATTACTGGTGGAACAGTATCTCGGCGCTCCGGCACCAGCTGCCGGAAGGTATGTTCGCCGTGCAGAACGACGCCGTCAGTCTGGACGGGGTCGTCATCTGTGGCACCCGGGGCTGGATGCCCGTGACGGAGAACTCTTCAAAGGAGGACCTGAAGATCTACGACCGGGAGGTCCTGCGGATGAAGCTGTCCCTGGACAGTGCCGCGAGGCTGAAAGGTGAACGGCTGATCGTGATGATGCATTATCCGCCGATGAACGAGAAGTTCGAGGATTCTCCTTTCACGTCCCTGGTGGAGCCTTTCGCGCCCTGTGACCTGGTCTACGGGCATCTTCACGGCTCGTCCTTCCGGGAAGCGTTCAACGGGATGCGCGGCGGAGTGAGGTATACCTGTGTCGCCTGCGACGGGCTGCGGTTCCGTCTGGCCGATCTGACGGCCGGGCCCGGTGAAACGCAGGAATGATCAAAACACAGAATAAAAAAAGTCGTGCCCGCCATCGCGGCGGGCACTGTTTTTTTTGTTTTGGGTCCCGGCTGTTATGTCGGGCTTTCCGTTCTCCGGTATACCCGGACATAGTCGACGAGCATGTCGCAGGGGAGAGCCTGCTCATCGATGGGGCCGCCCATAAAGCCTCCCACGGCCACGTTCATGATCAGGTAAAAGGGCTGATCGAACGGCCAGTCCTCTTCATCGGCATCATCGGGCCGCGTATACCGGCACAGGCACTCTCCGTCCAGATAATAGTCCACGTATTCCTTCGTCCACTCCAGGCCGTAAACGCGGAAGGAACCGGCTGTGCCGGGGCATTTTTTCCAGGTGGAGCGCTGAGCGTCCCCGGGCCGGGTGTGATTGAGTTTTTCCGAATGCAGGCTGAACACGATCTCGTCGGGCCTGAGCATCGAGTGCTCCATCATATCGATCTCGCCGCACAGCGGCCACCTGACGCCGCGCTGATACGCCGCGGGCAGCAGCCAGATGGCCGGCCAGGAGCCGGCGGCCTTGGGGATACAGGCGCGCACCTCGAAACGGCCGTACTGCCACACGGCGTGGGGCCAGGTCATGATCCTCGCGGACGTGAACTCCCTGTCCTCCACGTGTTCCTTCCGCGCGGTGAGATGCAGCAGCCCGTCCCGGACGCAGGCGTTGGCCGGTCGGTCGGTGTAGGCCTGTTTTTCTCCGTTGAACCAATGGGCTCCGGTCTCGAGGGTCCATTTTTTTTCATCCGGCCTGCCGTCCCGGTCAAAGGTATCTTCCCAGATGAGTTCCCAGCCTTCTGTCATGAGATCCTCCCGGTTTTATTGAAGATATACGTCGATCGAGACCATGCGGTGCCGACGGATCAGATCGCTCTCCCGATCGGGGAGCGTGTCGCCGTCGAAGGTGACCGTATCCCTGCCGTCAAAGGCCGTGATCCGGTACACCGCCGCGCGCTCCGGGCCGTAGGTATCCCGGCCGGTCGGGTTATGGTAGGTCACCTGGCAGGTCCCGCACAGGGTGAAGGAGGCTTCTCCCTTTTCATCGAACAGCCCGCGGCGAAGGATGGGCGCGAAACGGTACTGAAGGCCGGCGCTGCCGAAGATGAACCCGCCGGTGCCCACGAACATCATTTTCCAGATCGACAGCATCTCCGCGGTGGATCCGGACAGGCGTCCCACGTATCCGCGGCCGTGGGTATCGGGGTCCGGATTGACGGAGGAGGCGATGAAGGACGAGTTTTCAAGGATGCTGCGGCCGTATACCGCCGGATCCAGCCGGCAGATCAGGGCGTGATCCGCGGCGGAGTAGAACTCGTCGCAGAGTCCGGCTTTGAGGAGCCCGAGGAGATACTTGTACTCCATATGCAGGAACACGCTCTCCCGTTCCAGCCAGCCGGGGGTGAACACCCGCACCCGGCCGATCTCCATGCCGCAGTTTTCAAGGGACTCCGAAGTCTTGTACATTTTCAGTTTCTCGTCGTACAATCCGGTGGTCAGGATCTTCCCGGCCATCTCCCGGGCTGTTTTCCGATCCTCATCGCGGCAGGATGAGAGGTACCGCGCCGGTCCTTCCAGGAACAGGGGCAGGTCCACCCGCCGGAGGGACCGCACCACTGCACCGGGCATGCCGTAGGGCGTGATGTAAGGGGTGCCGTCCGCGTTGAGCCGGGGCTCGAAATCATCGGCCTCATAGGTGAAAAACGTGGGCATGATCCCGCCGCCGATCTCAAGCGCCCTTTTGACCGCGTCCTCCAGCACGTCCCTCATAAGGCCCAGGATCTTTTTGATCTCCCGGAAGGCCACTTTTTCCCGCCGGCCGGTGATGCCCGCCTCGATCTTTTCCCGGAATTCCTCTCTCAGGCCGGCCACATGGTCCCAGCACAGGAACATATCCCCGATCTTCTCATAGGCGTCCGCGACGGCGCGCATCAGGAAGACGGGTTCCTCGTACAGGTCGATGGAGCTTTCCGGATCCCTGTCCCCGGCCGCCCCGCAAAGGAACTGCACGAGCCTCCTCAATTCCAGTGTTTCGGACATGCCGCTCCCCAGGAGCCCCGGAAGGCCGTTCATGGCGTCATTCCAGCCGGGCTTGCCGCCGTCCATCTCGATCCCCAGGCGCTGACTGTCCAGCAGGGCGAACTTGTTGACCGCCAGGGTCAGCATTTTCTCGAAGAGCGTGGACCGGGCGGTCCTGCCGCTGCTCTCCTTGAGCCAGTTGGTCCCGGCGGGATCAAAACCGGGCAGGGAAAGCTTCTTTTCGCTCCTGAAAACAGCTCCGTACTGCCGCACGTGCCCGTTGTGGATCACATAGGTCTCCCGCCGGGGCCTGACCGCCGCGGGGCTGTCGTAGTACAGGCAGTCGGCGCTTCCGAAAAGGAGCTCCTCCTTTTTATCGGGCCACACGGACAGGTGATCCTCCGCCAGGTCCAGGGTGTAATCCCAGTGATCGGACCAATACCCCTCCGCGAAACCGGCCTCGAAGCTCTGATCGCACAGCGCCAGGAGCGATCCGACGAATGCCGTGGGATCTCCCTTGATCCTGAGCCCGTCCCTGACGGCCGTCCCGGTGATCTGCCCCGGCGTGAACGGCTTTTTGATCAGCTCGAGGATCGTGCCGGCGCCGGCATCCAGGTGCTCCTCCAGGATCGGGAGAGCTTCCGCCTCTTTGCCCGGGATCAGCCTGAAGGTGCAGGGCCTGATCTCAAGAGGGTTGCAGCCGTCCATCTGGATGAGGCTGTAGAAATTGCGCACGTTGTAGCTCCCCACCTCGGGATGGATCGAGCAGTCCATGCGGCGGTTCTGGCACACGTCCCGAAAGTTTCCGTTGCCCTGGGAAAAATACTCCCCGGCGATGGAAAAGAAATTGTAATCCCTTTCCGGATCCCCGTGCTTCCGGCTGAACAGGTGGACGATCTTCCGGTCCTTTTCTCCGCCGAACAGGAACGGATAACCGCCCCGCAGGAAATTGTCCATGTAGCACTGCCGGATGTACGCGTCGAAGGCTTTGTCCGCGGTGGAGGTCTTCACGTCCTTCGTCAGCGCATCCGCTTCCTCCCGGGCCAGCGCCAGTTTCTTCCGCGCGTAGTCCGCATCAAGCACCTCGCCGGCCTTTTTATTCAGGAGCTCTCTGGAAGCGGTGTAGCCCATGAAGGCCGTATAGGTCAGTTTTTCGCCCTTGTCCAGTTCTTTTGTGAGCGCGGCGAAGGCACAGGGGATCTTGTTGACGAAGGTCTGTTTTTTCCCTAAGACCGCTTCCAGCCCGTCTTTATGGAACCGGATGGGGTCCAGCATGGTCAGGTCGTGATCGAAAACCGCCGCCCTGTCGTACACTACCGGCGTCAGGCGGCCTTCACAGGCGCACATATAATACCAGCCGCCCGTGACCTCCTTCATTTCGGCCGTATCCTCTCCGGTGGCCCGCATCTTGAAGATCGGGGCGTTTTTCTCGATGTTGATGACATCCGTCCAGCTCTTCAAAAGATTGCTGGTCTCTTTGTAGCTGCTCAGCTGCAGGCCGTAGGGGATCACCTGGGGCATACCGTCCAGGATCTCCAGCCGGATCTTCTTTTCTCCGGTATTCTCGATGGTGACATGGCGGACCACCGCGCCGATCTCGTCCCGGGGCAGGATGAAGCAGGCCGCTTCCACTTTGAGGCCGTCCCGTTCTTCCGTGACGGTCAGGGCGTTCCGCTCGATCTTCATGATCCGGCACACGCTGTCCTCGGGCCGGAAAAACGGCTCGATGTACTTTCCGTCGGCCCGGATGAAGGTCCTGAAGCCGCGGATCTGGGTGTTCTCGTATTCGGTGTTGGCGGGATTGAACTCCATCATGGCGTTGCCCTTGTGATGGATGCCGAAGCTCGCCACGGCCTGCCCCCGGTTGGTGTAATACAGCCACATGGGGATGCCGGTGATCCCGGCCAGCCCGGGAAGAAAGCTGGAGAAGGGCGGTTTGCGGTCGTAATCCCGGATAATGAAGGTGTCCGATCTCAGTTCGTAAGGCTGCATGTTTTTCTCCTCTCTGTATTTCAGATCTGCCCGGTCAGGGCCATGATCTCCGGGCTCTGATAGACCCGGATGTAGTCGATCTCATACCTGGCGGGAAGGCAGCTCTCGTCGATGCCCCTGGCGCCGCCCCAGTCCCCGCCGAAGGCCAGGTTGATCAGGAGATGCATCCGCTTGTCAAAGGGCCACACATCTTTCTGAGGGCGGTCGGTGAAGCTCAGCGGCCGGTAGGTCCAGGTGGTTTCCCCGTCCACGCTGAAGATGATCCGGTCCGGGAGCCACTCCACCCCGTAGTCGTGAAACTCGTTGAATACGTCTTCGGCCCTGATGCTGTGGTTCTTCGCCGCTCCTCCGTGGAACTTCTCCACGTGCACGCTCTGCACGATCACATTGGGATCATAGCCCACGTGCTCCATGATGTCTATCTCCCCGGAGGCGGGCCAGGATCCGTAAGCCCAGTCCGTGGGCAGCATCCAGACCGCCGGCCACGTGCCCAGGCCTTCGGGGAGCCTCGCACGGGCCACCACCTTGCAGTACAGAAAGTCGCCCCGGTCCCTTGATACCAGCCGGCAGGAGGTGTAGTCTCTGCCGCCCATCCGCTCCTTTTGGGCGGTGATGGTCAGCACGCCGTCGGAGACGGCGGCGTTGTCCCCGGGGGTATAGTACTGCAGTTCGTGATTGCCCCAGCCGCTGCCCCCGGTGTCATAGCCCCATTTGCTTTTGTCGGGCCTGCCGTCCGTGTCGAACTCGTCCGCCCAGACCAGCTCATACGTCAGCTTTTCGGGGTCATAATCCGTCAGTACCGCTTTCAGGCTGCTCTCGTCCACAGCGGTCTCATCCGGGTCCACCCAGGCGTCGGATACGCTGCCGCCCTCATGGTAACCGTCCGTGTTCCGCGGCAGATCGGCCCGGAGCCGGGGCTCCGACGCCAGAGCGCCTCCCGAGGCGCACAGGAATACGGCCAGCAGGATAAGGGCGCTTCTTCTTTTCTTCTTCATATCATTCCCCCGTGATCCCCGTGTTTTCGATCCCCTGGATGAATCTGCGCTGCACGAAAACGTACATCAGCACCAGGGGCGATATGGATATCAGCGTCGCGGACATCTTGTAGGCCTCGTTCAGTCTGAAAGCGCCGCCCACCGCGGAAGCGGAGCTTTCGAACTCGCTGTTGAACATATCCAGCTTGGCCGGCAGCAGCGCCAGATTTCCCCTGAGAAGCGTGCCGGTCATATAAGTCTCGTTCCAGTTCCATACGAAGGAGAACAGGAACACCACCAGGATCGTGCTGCCGGAGATCCGCACCACGATGGACCAGAACACCCGCCAGGCCGAGGCGCCGTCGATGGCCGCCGCTTCGTCCAGCACCCGGGGGATCATGTTGAAGGAAGTGTAGAAGATCAGGATCAGCACGGCGGAATAGACGCCCTGTCCCAGGACCGCCATCGCGGCCTGAGGGATCACGGTGCCCACCAGCTGGATGCCCGTGGCGGTCTGGGCGGTGACCAGCATCATCAGCCGCGGCACCATCAGCACCGGTACCGGCATGATGAAGGTCAGGATGATCATGACGAACCACAGCTTTTTGCCCTTGAAATCGTAGCGTGACAGGGCGTAGGCCGTCATGGCGGAGACTACCGTCTGCGCCACGGCCAGGCCGCCGGAGAACAGGATGGAGTTTTTCAGCGTCTCCTTCAGGTTCAGCACGCCGGCGGCGACTCTCAGATTGTCAAACGAGAAGCTCTTGGGGATCCAGGTCACGGAAGGGTCGACGATGTCCGCGGAGGACATCATCGCCTTGGCGATCATTTCAAGGATCGGCTCCAGGTATACGAACCCGATGCAGATCAGTACGAAGTAGATCGCGGCCTTTCCCGGCAGTGCCCTGAGCCGGTCCCATTTTGCTTTTCCGTTTCGCTTCATAGGATCACTTCCCTGACCTTTCTCTCACGGAATATGAGGAAAGCCGCGCCGATGACCAGGAGCACCAGGATCCCGTAGAGCCAGGCGTAGGTCGCCGCGTACCCCAGGCCGCTGGCCGTGTTGTTGGTGGCTGTCTTGATCAGGCTGTAAATGTCGCTGGTATCGTAAGCCCCCAGCTGCACGATGGTGAAAATGGAGGCCACCAGGGCTGTCGGCTTGGCCATGGGCACCGTTACTTTCCACAGGATCTGCCACTCGTTCGCGCCGTCGATGCGGGCGGCCTCATACAGGGAGGGATTGATCCGCTGCATCGTGCTGATGAACAGCACGATGGGGATGCCCGTGAACCACAGGATCATGGACAGCTGGTCAAAGATCTCTTCCAGGAACAGGGTGAAGGAGGGGGAGTAGCTGTACAGGATCCGGAAGATCCAGATGCTTTTGTACACTTCGCTGACTCCCTGGGAAAGGGCGATGGCTTCGTCCGCGCTGTCCAGGATCTGGCTCATGACCGGCCCGGACAGGATGATGATGGGCAGGAAATAAATGATGCGCATGAGGGTCCGTCCGGCTTTGATCTTGTTGAGCAGATAAGCCAGGATGAAGGATACCACGATGATGATGAACGTATAGGGGATCACCATGCCCAGGAAACTCAACAGAGCGGGCACGAATTCCGTGTTGCGGAAGAAGGCTGTGTAGTAGTTTTCCATGCCGATCCAGGTGACCTCGTATCCCCGGATGGTGGAGGAGACCGAGCAGAAGCTCAGCACGATGGTCATCCCGAATGGGATCAGCGTGAAGATCACGAATCCCAGGATCCACGGCGACATGAAGAAATAACCCAGGCGGTTGTGCCTGCGCTCCATGACGCTGCCCCGGCGTATCCTGCCTCGTTTTTTGTCCATGCGGCCTCCTTTACTCCGATACTTCGGCGCTCATGGCCGGTACCGCGAGCCCGTCCACGGTGACGCTGTTTTCCGTATAGTTGATGATGATCCGTTTTCTCTCCGTGCCCCGCCGGTAAGTGTTGATCACGATCCCGTTCTGCGGCACTTCCCTTTCGGTCCATTCGTAACCCCGCACCTGCCTGAGCACGCTGTTGATCTCCCCGTAGACAGAGCGTATCAGTTCCCTGTACAGGTCGTACTCCGTGGAGTACAAGCTGGAAGAGAAACTGTCCGCCAGGTTCCAGGACGCCTCCCTGGACAGGATGAAGGAGGGAGAGACATTGTAATCGATCATGCGCAGGACGCAGTCCCGGGTGTAGAACGAGAAATTGGCGTACGGGGCGATCATTTCCATGGTCCCGTTGAGCACCATCTGGAGGAACGGGACGGAGTCTGTTTCGTAGATGTACCAGGAATTGCCCACGGGCATCTGCAGGTACTTGTCCGTGTACGGCCACAGATACAGGTTCGGGTTCTCCAGATTCAGTTTCAGCGGGATGCTCTCCAGCGTTTCGGCGTACAGCCGCACGGCGTCGGTCAGCGAGGTCTCGCAGCCGGTGCGTGACCAGTGGGAATTGAGCACATTGGTCACGCCCGACAGCGTCAGGGCCTCGGAGTGGTCCGCGGCGTTTGCCGCGAAGACGCGGGTCCATTCCGCGGTCTTCTCCGGGGTGGCGAAGCCGAAGGTGTTCACCGGTACGCTGGAGGGAAGGAGCCAGCTTTCATCCACGCTGACATACCAGTTGCTCACGGCCTTGACGGCGGTCTGATAATAGTTGGTCATCATGCTGTTGATGCGGGTGGTGTTCCGGGCCTTGGAGATCTCCACGCCCCGTTCTGCGAGATCCCGGATCAATCGCGCGAAGTCGGCTTTCCGGCCCACGGCGGCGGAATAGACGTCTCTGTCCGGCCGGGTCAGGCTTTCGCCCTTCTTCTGCCATCCGATCAGGCCGCAGCTGATGTTTTCAATGCCGCTTTCGAGTACATCATCAAGGATGCTCCTCACGTCCTGGACCGTCGTGACCGTGACCTGCCGCGTCAGGATCACGCCGTTCTGGGAGTCCGCCATGATAAAGTCCAGCCGCAGGGGGATATCCTCACGGGCGGCGGGGCGCGGCGAAAGCATGCCGGTATCCGTCAGGTGTTCCCGGTAGGCCCGGGCCATGCCGGTGTAGTCCGCCGCGGGCGTTCCGTCACTGCCGTCCCCGTACAGGAAACGGTAGGTCATGTCGATGTCGTAGCCGAACGGCGCGTCCAGGGTGGAGAAGAATCCGTTGCCGTGCTCGTCATACAGCTGGTAGTATTTCACATTGTACTCAAAGCGGGGGTAGGCCCAGGTGTAGCTGGTGGATCTCGTCTCGTCGGGATTGACGATGATGTCCATGTATTCGTCCCCCCGGTCCGCCCACGCGACGAACCCCGCCTGACGGTCGCCGACAGCCATGCCGAACACGGGCACCACGGGATCGTGGACGGGCACGTCATCGTGCAGCTCTGTGTAGTAATAGGTCTCCGTGGCGTGATCCGGGCCGTAAACGTCCCCGTCATAAGGGTTGAATACGGACGTGTTGTCCGTGAAGCGGATCAGCGCGCCGCTGCCGTCCGGCACCAGTACATAACCGGGCGCGCGGTATCTGTCCTGCTCCGTCCAGTCCAGGGTATCGGGATCGAGCACTTTCATGCGCCCGCCGCTGGCGCACAGAAAGGGCGTGATCAGCACGGCGGAAAGCTTGTTCAGGTCATTCCCGGCAAATGAGTCCCGCGGGATGTGATAGGTGATGCCTTCGCCGCTCAGAGCGATGCAGACCTTCAGGGCGATATCCGGCGATGTGAACGCGATATCCAGCTCAAAGTTTCCGCCGCCGTTCCCGGAGGGGCTCAGGAGGGACCGGGCGTTCTTCTCCGAGGCGGATGAGATCTGCTTGGTCTTGTCGCTGTCGATATACTCGATGGTGATCAGGGAATTGGCGATGCCCACATAGGTGGTGTTCAGGTCATCCGCGTAGGGCTGATAAGCCTCGAGGATCTCCCGATCGGAGGCGCCGGAGCTCTTGAGCTGCTTGACCAGATCCTTGGCGTCGCCCGAAAAGGGCAGATCGGCGCCGGTCTTCAGAATGATCCCGTTCTTCGTGTTCTCAACGGCCAGGATATCCCGGTCCTCACGCCAGTGATACCTGAGGGGCCCGGCTTCATACAGCGTCGTGTAGCCGGAAAGGTCCGTATCCGTGAATACGGCTTTCTCAGGCGCCGGCCTGGTGTCGTGAGCCGTGGGGACATAGGCGCTCTCCGCGGCGGCGCTCATGATGAGGGCCGCTGTCAGGGCGGCGGCTGCCGCGCGGCGCAGGATCCGCTTAAAAAACATTGTAGATCAATTCCTTTCCGACCGAGGTCAGGAACGTGCGCAGGCTGTTCCACATCATGGAGAGGATGATGCACACCACCGCGATGATGAGCATGAACATCACCGTCAGGATAAGGCTGGTCACCGTCTCTTTAAAGCTGTACTGATGGATGGTCTGCAGGCCGATGAATATGACGGCGGCGCTCCAGGCGATCCCGGCGATCATGATCAGCGTCAGCAGAAAGGACTCATTGTATGTGAGGAAATGGGAGACCACCGTGACCGTGAGGAGCGACGCGATGACGGGCAGCATCCCGTAGGCGGGCACCATGAAGATCTGCCGGAAGGTGCCGTTGCCGTCGTTGATGCTGGTCACCAGGTAATTGCACAGGATGAAGGCGCCGGTGAGGGCCCAGAAACCCGCCACCACGAAACCGATATCCATATCCTGTACGTCCTGCATCTGGTAAATGAAGCCTTTGTTCGTCTGATAGAGCATGTATACGGCGAAAAACGTGAGGTACAGGAGAGCCGCCCCGGCGGGGGACCCGGCACGGTTTTTGCCGATCTCATAGGCGCGGTCGCCGGGATGCCGGTCCATGCCGCGGGCGAGGGACAGATCCCTCAGGACGGGCAGGCTCCCGAGCCTGTCTGAAAAGGCCTGTTTGCGGGCCTTCCATTTCCCGCCTCTGCGCCGGTCGATCGCGTGGAGCGCTCTGATCCCTGCCGCCAGGATCAACAGAGCCAGCAGGATCGGCCCCATATTCTTCCGGATCCATGTGTTCCGGACTTCCCAGAACGCCTCGGAATAGAGCTTTTTATTGTTGGCGATCCTGAAGTGGGTCAGGGCTGTTTCATAATCCTCCACTCTCAGGCGGGCTTTTCCGGCGCCGTCATGGGCCAGCACGGACATCTGATTGAGCCGCAGCACCCGGTCCCACTCGCTCATGGCGCCGGTATAGTCTCCGGCCTCATAGCGGTTCAGCGCGTCATAGACCATGAGGGCGTACTCCGTGGGTCTGAAGCTCTGGAGATAGCCCTTGCTGCCGTCCAGCGCCCAGATGCTCCCGCGGCTGTCCACGGCCACGGCGGGCAGCCGGGTGAAGAGGCCCACCACATCGGTGATCGTCACCTGGGAGCCGAACTCGAAGATCAGTTCGCCGTCTCTGGAATAAACATCGATGTACCCTTCGTTGGAACAGGTGTAGATAAAGTCGT
>CADCQZ010000370.1 GCA_902803675.1 uncultured Eubacteriales bacterium | reverse complement strand
CGGGAAGCGGCTATCCCAGCAGCTCCGGCACGATGCCGGCGAGGACTTCCGCCAGCTGGCGGTGCCCCTTCCTGGTCAGGTGCATGCAGTCCTTGGTGTTGAACTCCGCCTTTCCCTCGGCGGCCAGGAACGCGCAGCCCTGTCTTTCGCATGCGGCGGCATAGAAAGGCGCCAGCCGGCGGGACTTTTCAGGGCACCCTTTTCCCATGGGCTCGCCCTCGGGCGCGTTGTACAGGCCCTCGCCGATGTGGGGCGGGGCGATCACCAGGATGTTCGGCTTCCCGTCCTTCCAGCAGGGCACGGTCTTGGCCTTCATGATCAGCCGCTCCATGCCGATGCCGATGCAGGCGGCGTTGGCGCCCAGGCGCTCCTTGGTATCGTTCGTGCCCAGCATGATCACCAGCAGGTCCACCGGCTCGTGGCTCATCAGCACGCTGTAGATCACGTCCAGGCCCGCCATGCTCTCGTGCAGGGGATCGGGGAACACGGTGGTGCGGCCGCTCAGGCCCTCCTCGAGCACCAGGGCGTCCGGCCCCAGAAGCCCCTGGAGCAGGCAGGTCCAGCGCTCGGTCTCGTTGTACCGGTCGCCGTGATCGGCGCAGTCATCGGGTTCCGCGCAGTAGCCGTGGGTGTTGGAGTCGCCGAAGCATACGATGTGTTTTTTCATGGGATCCTCCTTTATATCGATCGATGAGATATCATGTCATTCCCGGCGCAGGCGGCTCAGGCGCTTCATCACGTCATTGCCGCCCCGGCCGAAGGTGTCCTGCAGGGCCGTGTAGTCCGCGTACAGTCCGTCATACACCCGGACGTGCTCCGGCAGCGGCAGGAAGATCTCGCCTTTCCGCGCGAGCCTCTCGACAGCGTCGGCCATGCCGGCGCATCCCGTCACTTCCTTCGGGGCGGCCGCGATGCCCGCGGCGGCGGCCCCCATGGCGCTGGCCCGCCGTACTTTGGCCTTTTCCACCGGGCGCCCCAGCACATCGGCACAGATCTGAGGCACCAGGGGATTTTTTTCCGGGATGCCCCCGGCCAGCACGATCCGGTCCACCCCGACGCCCGCCCTTTCAAAGAGCTCCACGATGCCCCGGGTGCCGAAGGCGTTGGCTTCCATCAGGGCCAGGTAGATGTCCTCGGGCTTCGTGGAGAGGGTGATCCCCAGGATCAGGCCGCTCAGGTCATAGTCCATCAGGGGCGTGCGCACGCCGTTGAACCAGTCCAGGGCGATGAGCCCGCTTTTGCCCGGGCGGTATCCCGCGAGCTTTTCCGTCAGCAGCCGGTGGGCGTCGATGCCCCTTTCCCGCGCTTGGCTCACGTAGGCTTCCGTCAGGCAGTTTTCCGCCGCCCAGCCGAACAGATCGCCCACGCAGGTCTGCCCGGCCTCGATGCCGTAATATCCCGGCATGATGCCGTCCTTCACCGTGCCCTGGATCCCGGGGATCGCGGCGTCCTTTTCCGACAGGATCAGATGGCAGGCGGAGGTGCCCATCACGATCACCAGGGTGCCCGGCCGCGTCACGCCGCATCCCGGCAGGGAGGCGTGGCCGTCTATGAGGGGCGTGCCCACGGGCGTGCCTTCTTCAAGGCCCAGCTCCGCCGCCATGGCCGCGGTCAGGGTGCCGGCGCACGCGCCCACGGGGGAGACGGGCATGCCCATTTTGCCGCGCGTGAGATCCTCAAGGCGGGGGTCCACCGAACGGTAAAACATAGGGTCCGGGAACTGCCCGTTCCTGTAAAAGGCCTTGTATCCCATGGAGCACCCGGAGGCGGTGAGCTTTCCGGTGAGCTTCGATGTGAGAAAGTCCATCACGTCGAGGAAGCGGTACGCTCTGTCATACACCCGCGGTGCGTGCCGCAGCGTCTCCAGGATCTTGGGCACCGCCCATTCGGCGGATACCCGGCCCCCGTAGGCGTCGAGCCAGCTTTCCCCCCGTTCCCGGGCGGTCTGTCCGATCAGCTCGGCTTCGGGCTCCGCGGCGTGGTGCTTCCACAGCTTCATCCACGCGTGGGGCTCGT
>CADCQZ010000369.1 GCA_902803675.1 uncultured Eubacteriales bacterium | reverse complement strand
GACGCGCGTCCAGGTCAGCCCCCGCTTGTCCTGATAGTATCTCCAGCCGTCGAGGGCTTTCCCGTCCCCCTCGTCCGCGATCTTCTTTTCAAACAGCGGAAAGATCTCGTTCTGCCGCCCGTCACTGATGAGCGTCACGCCGCGCGTCACGCCGTCCTCACACGGGACCACCCGCAGCGTGACCGTGATCTCCCTGTCGGGCAGCAGCGCGTCCGCGAAGATATGGTTGATATCGTTCATGCAGAAAGAAATGACCGCGGAGAAGATCAGTATCACGATCATCCTCACGATCTTCCACGGGGCTTTCGGTTTACTTTTACCCTCGGGTCTTAAATCCTTCATGGTCAAATGATCCTTCCGCTCCGGTTTGAAAGGGGCTCATCAGCAAGGGAAAAAACAGCAAAAACGAGCACTGGGCATACCTATAAAAATACATTTTATTTTACATTTTATTAATACATTTGTCAAGCTTGGAAGGCAGCGCGGAAGCCGCGGCGGACAAATGGGATACGGGCCGCGGCGGGCGCAAGATCGACGCGTTCATGGCCCCGCGCCGCGCCGAAAGCACGCCTGCCGGCGCTTTACAAAAACCGGCCGGCGGTTTATCATGAAGGTGAAGATCCAGGATCGGCCATCGTATCTTATATCAGACAAGGAGAATAACATGAACGTGAAGCGTATCGCGATCCCGGCGGCGGTATTGATGATCCTGCTGGCCGTATGGACGGGCACGGCGGAAGATGCCTGGATCTGCGGCAAATGCGGCAGTGAGAACACGGGCAATTTCTGCGTCAGCTGCGGGCAGCCCAAAGTGTCCCCCACGCCCCTGCCCACCGCGGAGCCCACACCGGAGCCCACGCCCGAGCCGGAGATATGGCTCTGCCGGCACTGTCAAGCGGACAACGCGTTTTCCAACGCCTTCTGCCGCGCCTGCGGTTCACCCCGGCCCAAAGCGGACGCGGAAGTCTTCAATGATCCCCTGGGAGGATTATACAAAGGCATGACGGAGCGGGACGTGATCGAGGCCTGCGGCGGCACGCTGCCCGATAAAGTCACCCTCGACGGTCATGATCTGTACACGGACTTTACATATGACAGCTACGGCGGGCTGGAAAGAGTGGATCTGAGCATCAACAACAGCTATATCACCCACAGGGCCTTCTTTCAGCTGATCAAAGACACTTTCGGCGCGGAGGGATGGAGCGCGGAATGGCGCCTCGACTTCGGCGGCGGGATGAGCACGGTGCAGTCGCAAAAGGATTTCGACGGCGTGACGGTGAGCGTGTGGTATGTCAACGATTTCATGAACATGCTCAGGATCGAGCCGCACATCGATTGGGGCAATGTCGCCATGGGCCGGGAGACCGTGCGGGCGGAAAGGATGAAAGGCCCCGGGAATGTTGAATACCCGCTCAGCCTCACAGGATACTCAGATATCGGCGCGCTGTTCATGACCGGCCGGGCGCCCGTCAAGGATACGGACGGCAAATGGGGCTTTATCGACAGTCGGGGCCGCCTGGTGATCGACTGCCGGTATGACGCGGTGAGCGATTTCTGGCACGGGTATGCCACCGTCACTGTCAGGGAGGGCGGCGTGAGCAAAAAGGGATGCCTCGATCCCGAAGGCCGCGTCGTGATCCCGGTGGGCCGATATCAGAACGTGGGCACCTTCTCCGAGGGCCTGTGCTGGGTGATGGAGGACGGCAAATGGGGCTGCGTGGACACCGGGGGCAATACGGTGATCCCGCCGGTATACGACCAGGCTTACTATTTCAGGGAAGGCCTGGCCGCGGTGAAAGTCGGTGACAAGTGGGGCGTGATCGACCGGAACGGCGGCATGGTGATCGAGCCGCAATTCAGCCAGGGATTCGTGTTCTCGGACGGCGCCGCCCATCTGCAGCAGAACAAAAACCATTATTTCATCGACAAAACAGGCGAAAGTCTGTTTTCAAAGGATCTGCCCTACGCGAAGGATTTCAGCGAGGGATACGCCGCCTGCGTGGAGAGCCTGGACAAGGATGAGGACGGCAATTTCGATTTCAGGGTGATCGACAAGAGCGGCAATGTCATCTTCACCCTGAAAGCCACCATGATGGGGACATACCAGGAGGGCCTGATCTGGTTCGCCCGCGGCGGCCTGGTAGGATTCGCGGATACTGAGGGGCATGAGGTGATCGTCCCCGCCTATCAGGACTGTTACTTCTACGGCAGCGGCTTTTACCACGGATATGTCTCCGCGGCCATGGACGGCAAATGGGGCATCATCGACGCAGCCGGCCGGGAAGTGATCCCCTTTGAATATGACAAGATGTATCCCTTCCACGACGGATACGCCATCGGCCTCAAGGACGGGCAGGTCGTGATCTTTGAAGAGCCCGGCGGGGCCGCCGATACGCACTGAAGGAGGTAAGCGCCATGACGCCCGATAATGAAAAGCTGCCCGAAGAGATCGAAAAAGAAGTGGACGAAAAGGTGAAGGCCATCCTGGGAGAGGACGGGGGCATGGGCTTCTGCCACCTGGTATGGGCCGAAAAGAAAAGGATCCTGTGGGAGGAGTACGGCATCGACTGGAAAACGCCCGCGGAGAGATATCCCGGGATCATCTTTGACTAAAGACGACCTGGTCTTTTCAGATGCTGCGGGGGGCGATCGTGGGACCATGAGAAGGAGGCAGGGTCGATCGGGGACGAGACCTGATCGACAGTGAAATGCCTTCGGCGTGAAATTGCTTCGCAGTGAAATATCGCCTGCGGGCGATGTGAAATGCGCCTGACGGCGCGTTGAGGTACAAATTCCTTGTGGAACTTGGTTTGATCAGAAGGAATAACGGGGTGACCTCATCCGGCCGCGATATAGCGGACGGATGAGGTCAAATGCGCCGGGATCCCCGGGCCCTTTCATGGACTGTTCCCCCCCCGGGTGTCATACTGAGTCCATACGGATGACGAAGTATCTGTTCTGAAGCACCTAAGACACTGCCGGCAGGACAAATCACCCCTCAAACATAAAACCGCCCCAAAGCGATAAAGCGCTGTTGCACAAGCAACAGCGCCAGAATAATAAAAAACGGAAACATATGCTCGGAGTTGCACAAGTCCGTGCGCGCCCGGTGGCGTATCCGTTTCGCCGCCAGCGCACGGCGCATACGAAAAAACACAAAACGATATACCCATCACTTAAGAGGGGTGGTATAGGCGGGGGAACACCCGCCTATTATGATCCGCCCCAGCGGCGTGTACGGTGGGACGGAACGACACCCTGAACCGTTCCCGCAGGATCGGTGAAGGGTTCATACCTCTGTCTTATCGCACGGAAATCGTCAGATTTTCGTGCGCGGGGCTG
>CADCQZ010000368.1 GCA_902803675.1 uncultured Eubacteriales bacterium | reverse complement strand
TACACGCGCGCTCTCTCCTTTATCTTCTGTTTCTTCGCAAGATATATCAAAATCCTGCTTTTGACAATTCATCCAGCAGAGCCCGGCGCCGCGGGTAGGCATCACGCCATTCCGCCGCGATCCGCTCAGCAAGTTCCTTCCCTCCAGGATAAGCGCGAAGCTTCCTGAGATACCGGATCAGCGCGGCATACCGGCCGCGGTCTGAGGATAGATCCATGGCTTTTTTCAGGATCCCGGCATAAGCGTCCCTGACTTTTTCCGGATACTTTTGCTTCAGTCCCTTCTCGTGATCATCCAGAGCCGTCAATGATCCGGATCCTGTGATACGTTCCAGAAGCTCCTCATGCATTCCCTCCGCGTCAAGCAGCGGATACAGGATCGCTCTGCAGGTCTGTGCCGCCAGTATCTGTGACCGGTATTCCTCCCATTCCCGCGCTTCGCACACGGTCTTCAATTCGTTCGTATACTTCAGATCGACCTGCCCGCAATTGAATATCTGGAAAAGCAGTTCCTGTTTATGATCCGCGCCGCGTCCTTCCTGCTTGTAAAGCTCGATCAGCATGGCGGAGTATTTTCTGACAAGGCCGGCGTATTCCCCGTCGATCTGCTTGCTCTTTCGCAAAAGGTCGATCGCCCCCGGCGTATCCCCCTGTTTTATGGCGTGGTCGATCGCGAACTGCCGGGCACACGGCAGTTGATAAAACCGTTCGATCTGTTCCCGGATGCTGTCCTCGGGGCAAGAAAGCTTTTCCATCAGCGAGAACATGACCATGACTCTATGTTCTTGTTCATAGTATTCCCCGTAGTCATCCCTTGAAGCCAGCGGACCTGTGACCTGATACTGCTTCAGCTTCCGCTCCAGAAGATCCCGTTCCTGAAACTCATCCTCATAGAACGTTCTGAACACGTCCTGAGCATAGTACGGTATCCTCTTATCGAACGCGTGATCAGAGAACCATTGGAAAAGCTCCCGTTTTTCCCGAGCGGAGCATGCGTTCAGGATCGATGACCAGCATTCGCATATCACCGAGGCGATACGGCAGAGATGCCCGTCGTCGTCGATATCCAATTCGCCGATCCGCATCATAGTATCGTTCACCATCCGGAACGCCGGTATCGCCTCCCCGCGTGCTGTCAGCGCAGATGTGTTATCGGTAAGGAATCCCTCTACAGCAAGCTCAAGATCCCCGGCATCTCGCCAGTGGACAAAACCATGCTTGTCCGAGTATTCACGTACGATCCGTTCCAGATCACGGGACAGCTCCTTTAAACGAACGGCAATGTTTTTTTCGGAATACCTCAGGGAGATGAAATGTCCGATCTCCTCGTTCCTTTTGCACAGATCGACAAGAACGTCCCTTATCTCATTTTCGGGGATCCGGGCGACGATGCTCTCTATGGTCTTCCCTTCGTCGGGAGAGACACAGGTCCCCGGAGAAACACCGCTCTGTTCCTTCTCATCCTCGACAGCAAACAGGACCGCTGCCATATGCTTGCATTCGAAGCCTCTTTCCGCGTACGGGCAGTCGCAGGACATGGAAACAGGGATCCCCTCCCGGAGATCGATACCGACATTGTACGGGACCGAGCCTTGAACGACAGCTGTATATTCCTGATCGCTTTTCTTCGAAAGTCCCTCTACCGCTCCTTCCAGATAATAGTTCCAGCCGCGCGTCAGGATCTCCTGATCGAAACAGTCCTCCCAGGGAAACGAAGGCGGTTCGAGCTCTTTTTTTCTCACAGAGTCCACCTCTTCTTCAGGCTTCAGTCGGGCCCGATCACTGTTGGTGCTTTTCTTTACAGTATCACCGATCTTGTGTCATGCCGGAAAGACCCTTTTCATGATCATCATCTTTTTTCAGTTTTATTCGTTTTTTCAATATTGATTCAGGAAATCCTGTCGGAGAGGATAAATAATGGATACTGAGGACCGGATAATGAAAAAAACAAGCAAAGACCCTGCCGCTGAAGCGACAGGATCCTTGCTTTGGTGGAGGTGAGGAGAGTCGAACTCCTGTCCGAAGATCCGATTGTGCAAGCTTCTCCGAGCGCAGCCTGTGTTTTGGATTTCCCTCGGCCGGGCGCCCGCAGGCAGGCTCAGGACCTCGGTAGCTTCATGATTCCGGCCTCGCCGCAAAGCTTAGGCGGGCCAGTTCCTCACATCAATGACGCCGGTGGCTGAAGGCGTGAGCCCTTCAGGCCGACGCGCCGCCCTTAGGCAGCGAAAGCGAATTCGTTGTTGTCAGTTATTTTAATTCCCTGCTTATTACGCGATCAGGGTACGCGGCTCGCTTCTCACACCCCCGGCGATCCCCGTCGAAACCGGTACACCCCCGTACTGTCAGCGCCGATGCTCCTTCAGCGCCTGGGATATCTTCATTTTGGCGTCCTTTTCCGCCTGGGAAGCCCGCTTGTCGTGCAGGTGCTTGCCCACGCACACGCCCAGCTTCACCTTGACCAGGCTGCCCTTGAGGTACACCTCCAGCGGGATCAGGGTGTAGCCCTGGCGCTGGGTGAGGACGCTCAGCTTGCGGATCTCCGATTTGTGGAGCAGCAGCCGTTTGGGCCGCATCGGATCCGTGTTGAAATAGCTGCCCTGCTCGTAGGGAGAGATATGGGCCGACATGGCGTAGACCTCGCCGTCCTTGACCACGGCGTAGCTCTCCTTCAGGCTGATCTTCCCCTGACGGACGGACTTGACCTCCGTGCCCTTCAGGGCGATCCCGCACTCCAGGGAATCCTCGATGAAATAATCATGCCTGGCTTTTCTGTTTTGTGAGAGCACCTGGACACTGACGTTGGCCATACTTTTCCTTTCCCCGACAAAAATGGGCACGCGATGATTATATCACTTTTCCCGGGGGAATTCAACCGGTGGCGATGTCAGTTGGAATGCTGCTCCTTCCAGGCGGCCTTGATCTTTTCCTCCATGCCGGTGACGGGCCAGGCCTGCCGTCCCTTTTCCAGGATATCCCGGATCGACGCGCGCACCCGGCGCATCTCGTCGTTCAGATCCGAGGCGCTCAGCCTCAGGGCGTCATTACCGATGACGATGGCCTGTTCCGGCCCGTCCGAGGTGGCCACCAGCACGGTGAGAGAGCCCTTCACCTGGTAGGTGGCTTTCTCGATGAAAGCGTCCGCGGTCTCCCTCTCCCGGGTGTAGATCACGAAGATATTGCCGTACTTTTCCGCGCCGCCGATACCGCCGGGCACCCGGTAGGCGTCGAACACCACGATCACGCGCCGCCCGGTCATGGCGCTGTACTCGCACATCATGTCGCACAGGGCCCGCCGGGCGTCGTCCAGGGACGACTGCGCCAGCTTTTTGAGCTCATCCCAGGCGAACACCATGTTGTAGCCGTCCACCAGGAGCACCTCACCCCCGGACAGTTCCTTCACTCCGGAGGTGACCGCCGCCGGCTCCGTCCGCTTCACGGGAATGAGCTGACGGGCCTTCACAGGGCCGTAGGTGCGCTCGAATATCTTCAGGAGCTCCGCGTCCTCCTCGGCGGTGCCGTGGTAACGGACGGGGCCGAGGACCCGGACCGGCGGAACGGTATCCGCCTGCCTGTCCTTTTTAAGGGGCAGATGCGCCATGGCATCCACCTCCCGCCAGGGCACGTTAAAGCCCGCGCCGTGGGCGCAGAACACCGAATCCGCCGGGTTCAGGAGATCCCTTTCCGGATCGTAGCCGAAGGAACGGATCACGCTCTCATCCTCGCAGGGCACATACCGGGCAAAGCGCATGTCCGCCCGGCCCCGGCCGCCGGTGATGAGCCGGACATTCAGAGGCAGGTCGATACAGCGCCGCGCGGCGGCGCGGGCGGTAAAGCTCACCGTATCGGAAGTGTCCGAAGGCGTCTCAAAGGACGCGCCTGCCGTCGACAATGCATGGATCACCTTTCCCAGGGTCTCCCGCGGCACTGTGAGATCCACGGCCATCTCCGGTTCCAGGAGCACGCTCCTGGTTTTCATCAGGCCCTGGCGCAGCGCTCTGCGGGCCGCCTCCCGGAAATCCCCTCCCTCCGTGTGCTTGAGATGAGCTTTTCCCGCGATCAGGGCGATCCGGATGTCGGTCAGCTCAGCCCCGATCAGCACGCCCCGGAGGGTGATGTTCCTCAGGCTGGTGAGGATCTGCTGCTGCCAGTTCACCTTCAGGTCATCCACGGGCAGCTCGGATGTGACGGTCACGCCGCTCCCCCGTTCCCCGGGGGACAGCCACAGGTGCACCTCGGCGTAATGCCTCAGGGGCTCGTAATGCCCCACCCCCTCGGCGGGCTCCGCGATGGTCTCCTTGAACACCACCCGGGGCTCCTCAAACGTCACGTCCAGGCCGAAGCGGTCCTTCAATTGAGCCGTGAGCACTTCGGACTGAACCTGGCCGCTCAGGCGAACGGTCACCGCGCGCCTCATATCATCCGTCTCCACCGAAAACAGGGGCTCCTCGTCCTCCAGGGTCTTCAGGGCCTCAAGGAGCGTGTGCAGATCGGCATTGCCGCACCTGACGCGTCTGGAATAGACCGGCTCGATAAAGGTCTCCCGTTTCCCGGGCACGCCCGCGCCCAGCACATCCCCGGTCTCCGGCTCCTTCATGCCCACGGCGGCTACGATCTGTCCGGGGCCGGCCTCATCCGTCTGGACGAACTGGGCGCCGGAGTACAGCCGCAGGGCCGTGACCTTTTCCGACCAGACGGTCTCCCCGTTCACGATCTTCGACACGCTGTCCCGCGGGCGCAGAGTGCCGCTCAAGACCTTCATGAAGCACAGCCGGGCGCCGGCGGGATCCCGGGCCGCCTTGAACACCCGCGCGCTGAAAGCGCCCTCCGGCCGAGCGGGACGCCAGGATGAAACATGGTCCATCAGTTCCCGCACCCCGTCCCCTTTCAGGGCGGAGCCGAAAAAGACCGGGAAAGCTTTACGCCCCGCGATGAGGGCATAGCGGTGAAAAGCGGGGATCTCCCCGGTCTTGAGGTAATAATCCAAAGCCGTATCGTCCGCCAGAGCCCACTGCTCCGCGGCGTCCGGCGACATTTCGTCCACGAGCCTTTCGTCCAGTTCCTGCCTCAGGATCGAGAAAAGCTCCTGCCGGGAGCCCCCGAACCGGTCCATCTTGTTGACGAAGATCCACACCGGCAGCCCCAAACGCTCCATGAGCTCCCACAGGGCACGGGTGTGGCTCTGCACCCCGTCCGGAGCGGATACCACCAGCACACAGGCGTCCGCCACCTGCAGGGTCCTCAGGGCCTCACCGGAAAAATCCACATGGCCCGGGGTGTCCAGCAGCGTGATCTCCCGCCTGTTCCAGTTAAGGCGCGCCTGTTTGGAAAAGATCGTGATCCCCCGGGCGCGCTCCATACGGTCCGTATCCAGAAAGGTGCTCTTTTGATCCACCCGGCCCGGGGCACGGACGACCCCGGCCAGATAGAGCATGTATTCCGACAGGGTGGTCTTGCCCGCGTCCACGTGAGCGGCTAAAGCGATGTCCAGCACTCGGTTCGCTCCTTTGATATCTGATCCGGCCGACAGAGACGGCCGTGACAGCATTCTACCCGAACAGGGCCCGTTCGTCAAACAGGGCCGTCATAAAATGCAAAGGACTGCCATGGCGCTTGAAACGCCATGGCAGTCCAGATCAATTCAGGTCCGTTTTTCCGGATCAGCGGCCGAACTGAGCGTCGTTGTTGCCGGACACGGTGGTCCACATCTCCAGCATGTTGATCGGGTCGTTGAAGTCAGCGATCCAGCCGTTGCGGGCGATGCCGAAGTTGCCTTCCTTGCGCTCGTTGAGGAACACGGCCCAGTC
>CADCQZ010000367.1 GCA_902803675.1 uncultured Eubacteriales bacterium | reverse complement strand
TTGGGCGTGGAAACGTGCTGAATCACGCCGCTGTTCATCACGGCGATGCGGTCCGACACGGCCATAGCCTCTTCCTGGTCATGGGTCACGTAAATGGTGGTGATGCCCACTTCGTTCTGAATCTGTTTGATGGCGTTGCGCATTTCGATGCGCAGCTTGGCGTCCAGGTTGGAGAGGGGCTCGTCCATCAAAAGCACATCCGGCTCGATCGCCAGGGCCCTCGCCAGGGCCACGCGCTGCTGCTGGCCGCCGGAGAGCCGGTCCGGCAAACGGTCCTTATACTCCTGTATCTTCATCATGGTCAGGAATCTCTCGGTCTGCTTCTCGATCTGATCCTTGGGCAGTTTGCGGTTCTGCAGGCCGAAGGCCACGTTCTTTTTCACGGTCAGGTGGGGAAAGATGGCGTAGTTCTGGAACACCATGCCGATATTGCGCTTGGCGGGATCCAGGTCGTTGATCCGCCGGTCCCCGAAATAAAAATCGCCGCCCTCGATGGTATTGAATCCGGCGATCATGCGCAGGAGGGTGGTCTTGCCGCAGCCCGAAGGCCCCAGCAGGGTGAAGAATTCGCCCGGACGGATGTCCAGGTCCAGATCGGGGATGATCACGTTGTCCCCGTATTTTTTCAGGGCGTGCTTGATGATGATCTCTACGTTCATATCGATCGACCTCTCGGAATATTGTCAAAGCCCGCTTGAAAAAAGGCCGGGCACGGCACCGCCGTGCCCGGCCGGAGGATCAAATAGTCTTACTTGAAGATCTCGCGCCAGTGATCCTGGATGGCGGGCTGGTTCTCGGCCAGCGCCTGGGTATCGGCCACCAGGTATTTGATGGTGTTCAGGTCCACGATCAGCTCGTTGGGGCTCTCCAGCACCAGGTTGGCGTTCGCCTGGCGGGCGCCGCACTGGTTGTAGATGGCCTGGCCCTCATCGGAGATCAGGAAGTCGATGAACAGCTTGGCGTTGTCCATGTTCTTGGCGCCCTTGATGACGGCGGAACCGAACGCGATGGAGGTGACGCCCTCGGCGGGATACACGATGTGCACGCCCTCGGCGCCTTCACCCAGCATCTGCACCACGGCGGGCTCATAGGTGAGGCCCACGGTGTATTCGCCCTGGTACACGGTCTTGTAGGGGCCGGAGGAGGAGGACAGGATCACCATGTCGTTGTCATGCAGGCCCTGGATGAACTCCCAGGCTTCCGGGCTCTCCCAGCCGCCGAAGTCCGTCAGGATGCACTGGAGCTGGTTCCACGCGGAAGAGGACGCGGTGGGATCGGCGGAAGCGATCTTGCCCTTGAGGGCCGGATCCAGAAGGGACTTGTAGCTGTCGATCTTGACGCCGGCTTCTTCTTCCAGCTCGTCATTGACCCACAGGCAGGGGATCTGGGCATCGTGATAGGTGAGGATGCCGGTCTTGTTCTTCATGTCCTCGGGCATCTTCTCATCGTTGGGGCTCACGTAGGGCTCCAGGCAGTCCTTGAGGTCGCCCAGGGTGTCGGCAAACACCAGGCCGCCGAACATGGCGTCCGCCTGGGGATTGTCCTTCTCCTGGATGATGCGGGCCTTGCTCTCGCCGGCGCCGGCTTTGGTGAACTTCACGTCGATGTTCGGGTACTTCGCCTGGAAAGCGCCCACCAGGGCGTTGTACTGCAGCTCGCTGACCGTGGTGTACAATATCAGCTCGCCGGAGGGCTCGTCAGCCAGGGCGGCGACGGCCAGGCTGCTCAGGCACAGGGCCAGAGCCAGGATCAGGGCCAGGGTCTTTTTCATTTCAGGTACCTCCCTTATGAAATTGAATATGCTTGATGCCTGCCGCCATCACCGGCCGGCGGGCAAAAGCTTCGATAAAAAGGATCACCGCTCCCGGAGGAAAGCGTCCAGGTCCTCCCTCGTCGGGATGCCCGATCGCCCTCCGGGCGCGCGGCACTTCATCGCCGCCGCCGCGGAAGCGAAGCGGACGCAGTCCTTAAGGTCGTCCGTCTCCAGGTACCGTGTGAGGAACGCCCCGTGGAACCCGTCCCCCGCGCCGGTGGTGTCCACCGCGTCCACTTCAAAGGCCGGGAAATGCACCGCCTCCCCGCCGATGAGAGCCCAGCAGCCCTCCTTCCCCATCGTCATGGCCACGAGCTTTTTGGGGCCCAGGGAAGCGAAAAACCGGAGCGCTCCCGGGATGTCG
>CADCQZ010000366.1 GCA_902803675.1 uncultured Eubacteriales bacterium | reverse complement strand
GGGAGGCGTCCAGGTCGATCACGCGGGCCGTGTCGGGGATGTTTTCAAGCGCGCAGACGACCGGTGCCATGGCTTTGGGCAGCAGGCTCTCCAGATAATGCCGCACGGTTTTTTTGCCGGAGAGGGCCGTTTCGCTCACGTATTTGCGCTCCAGCTGCTCCACGGAGAGGGCGGGCTTCATGTCCAGGTGCATCTGATACCCGGTCAAGACCTCACCGCTCAGGACGCTGCTCATCTCCAGGATCAAAGGCCCGGATACGCCGTAATGGGTGAAGAGCATCTCGCCCAGGGCGCTGCGGACCTTGCGGCCGTCCTTTTCAAGATCCAGCCGCACGTTCTTAAGGCTCAGGCCCTGCAGCCCGGCCGGCCAGGTCTCCGAAGTGGTCACGCCGGTCAGGCTCGGATACCGGGGCAGGAGATGGTGGCCGGCTTTCCCGGCGAAGACGTAGCCGTCCCCGGTGGAACCGGTGGATGGATAGCTCAGGCCGCCGGTGGCGATGATGACGGCCCCGGGCTCCGCGGTCTCACCGGACTCCAGCTCCAGGCCGCTCACGGCGATGCGGCCGCCGATATCCGAAAACCGGAGGGATCTGACCCCCTGACGGGTGAGGATCCTCGCGCCGGCCCTCTCCGCCGCCCTTACAAGGGCCCGGGTGATATCGCTGGCCTTGTCGCTGACGGGGAAGGCCCTCTGCCCGCGCTCCACTTTGGTCCTGCAGCCGTTCTCCTCGATGAGGGCGATCATGTCCTCCGGGGACAGGCAGCTCAGAGCGCTGTAGAGGAACCGCGGATTGCGCATCACCTTGGACAGGAACTGCTGCGTGTCGCACAGATTGGTGAAATTGCAGCGCCCTTTCCCGGTGATGTAGAGTTTTTTCCCCACCTTCTCGTTTTTTTCGTAAAGACGGACGCTCGCGCCTTCCCGGGCCGCGAAGATGGCGGCTGCCAGCCCGGCGGCGCCCCCGCCGATCACAGCGATCTCAGGCATCATCGTGCTCCGTCACATGCCCGGGCAGCAGAGCGCCCAGGCTGGAGTTGTAGTCGTTCAGCCCGCCCAGGAACGTGTAGGTGACGTATCCTTCCTCCAGCAGCGCGCAGTCCGACCCCGCCGGGTGCTTTTCGATCTTGGCGTCCTGGGCGTCGTCCAGCCAGAGATAGTCCACGTGGAAGGGGTTGGTGCGCTTGACGTAGCGGTCGATGAAATAGGCGTCCGACAGGGGACAGAGCCGGTGTCCCAGCCAGGTATCCGGATCCCCGGCCGGTGCGTTGATGTTCAGCACGCCGTAGCGCTTCAGGTCGGCTCCGGCGAGCTTCTCGGCCATGTCCAGGCCGATGCGGGCGGCCTCGCGCATCCCTTTCTCGTTCCCCCTGTGATGGAGGCTCAGGGCGATGGAAGGCAGGTGCATCATGGCCCCTTCCCGAGCCGCGGCCACCGTGCCCGAGTACATCACCGCCGTACCGGCGTTCTCTCCGTGATTGATCCCGGAGATGCAGAAGTCGAACCCGGTCCCGAACACCTGGGGAGCGACCCTGACGCAGTCGGCGGGCATCCCGTCCACGCGCACCACCCGGAGCCCCTCACGCTCCAGGACCGTATGGACCAGCAGAGGCTCAAAAAGCGTGATGCACTGCCCCTTGGCGCTGCACTGGCTGCTGGGCGCGCTCACATAGACCTGATGGCCGCGGCTGAGCGCCGCTTCGTACAGGACCCTGATGCCATCCGCGTTGAATCCGTCGTCATTTACGATCAGTATCTTCATCAAAACCTCCGTTCCCATGGCGGGACTACCTATTATACCTGTTTTTACCGTATCATTCAAGGACGGACTGCGCCGGGCCCGAAAAACCGTGGGATCCGACGGATCCTGCCCTGAAAAAGTTAATAACTTCCAAATACAAGAACGATCGACGCTGAAATTCAAAAAACATGCGGAAAATGGTTGACAAAACCCCTGTGGGATACTATAATGCACCCAGAGATGTCAGACGTCTGATGTCATATGCCTTGAGTCGGCAGTCAAAGAGGAGCGTTTGTGAAAGAGACACGCTTGGCACAATCGGTAGCGGAGGAGATTCGAAGCCTGATCATGCGTGACGGCCTCACCGCGGGGGACAAGCTTCCCACCGAGAACGACCTGATGTCGCTCTACGATGTGGGAAGATCCACCATCCGGGAGGCGATCAAGCAGCTCCAGGCGGAGAACATCGTCGAGATCCGGCGGGGCAGGGGAAGCTTCGTGGCGGACCGCACCGGCATCGGGAAGGACCCGCTGGGGCTCAGCTTCGAGGAGCAGTCCCGGGTCCTGAAGGAGCTGATGGAGGTCCGGCTGCTGCTGGAACCCGGCATCGCGGGAGAATCGGCCGTGCGTCGCACCGATGAGGATCTCAGATCCCTGCGTGGATCCGTCGCTTCGATGGCGGAGGCCGCCGCCGCCGGCGCTGATTATGAGCGTTTCGACTACGCCTTTCACGTGGCCATGGCCGAAAGCCTCCACAACAGCGTCTTAAGGCGGATGTATCCCGTCGTTTTCGAGGCGATCGCTCAGGGCTACCGGCGCACTGCCCATGTGCACGGCAGCGTCGAGGTGGCACTGGATTATCACCGGCGGATCCTCGCGGCGATCGAGAACGGTGACCCGCACGCTGCCTCCGAAACGACCCGGGCGCACATCCTTCAGGCGCTTAAGGACATCGATAAAAACAAAGAAGGAGACGAACAACAATGAAGAAACTGTCTGCTCTGCTTCTCGCTCTGGTCATGGTCCTGGGTGTAATGTCCTTCGCTTCCGCCGAGGATGTGACCATCAAGTTCTGGTTCTGGGCCGACAACGACGCTTATGCCCAGACCATGCAGGAAATGATCGCTGACTTCAACGCCACCAACGGCAAGGGCATCACCGTCGTGGGCGAGCAGTATCCCTGGGACGGCGGC
>CADCQZ010000365.1 GCA_902803675.1 uncultured Eubacteriales bacterium | reverse complement strand
CGCGGACCGGGGATGGTATTACAGCCAGACCCTCAAGTCCGTCCAGATCAAATACAGGAACCCCAAACACGACCATGAAGTGACCGTGAGCTTCGCCGTGTTCGACCTGATCGGCATGTGAGGCGGAAGCGAAAAACATCCTGTGACCGCCCGGGGGCGGAAAGCGAAAAGGATCCCCCTGAGCGCCGGTATTTCCGACACTCGGGGGGATCCTTTCAAGCTTCCTCCAGCACCTTGTCCGGATCCATCCCGGCCATGAAGGCAAAGCTGCGGCCGCAGGCCCGGTCCCAGAAGGCCCAGGTGTGCCCGCCCGCCCATTCCTCCCGGATGAGGGGGAAGGCGCGTTCCCGTGCCATCACGCAGAAGCGGCGGTTCTGATCCAGCAGGGGATCCTCCGTGCCGCAGGCCACGTACAACCGGGGCCGTCTGCCCGCCGCCGCGGCCGTGTCCAGAAGATCCGTCAGGCTGTTATCGGGCGCGCAGCGCGCGTCGGGGCCCAGGATGGCGGTGATCTCGCCCCGGGACACGATCGACTGCACACTGTCGATCTCCTCCATGCACAAAAGCGCGCCGGAGTAGCTCATGGCGCCGGCAAAGCGGTCCGGATAAGTGAGGGCGCATTTCAGGGCGCCGTAGCCGCCCATGGACAATCCCGCGGCGTACAGATGCCCGCCGTCCATGGGGACTCGGAACATCTTCCCGCAGATCTCCGGCAGCTCCCGCGTGACGTAGTCGAAGTAAGCCAGCCCCTGGGCCATGTTGGTATACCAGCTCCTCTGGACCTCCGGGACGATCACGTTGAAGCCTGTCATGGCGGCGAAACGGACCACCCGGCTCATGCGGGTCCAGCTCTCGGCGTTCTGCTTGAGGCCGTGGAGCAGGATCACGGTCTTCATCTCCGTGCCCGCCGGGGCCAGGCTGTCCTCCGCGGGCATGAAGACCTGCAGGAGCGTGTCCATCTGAAGGGCCGCGGACCGGATACTGCCTGTGAACAATGCCATAAAAGGACCCCCCTGACGATGTAAGGATATGGTGGATATGGTACCGCGCCCATTATATTTCAGACGGGGCAAAATAGCAATCATATCCCGATCGGGACAAAAAGCGGGATAACGCGTCCGTTTCGGATGACGGATAAAAAAGAGACGGGCGGCGTTCAAAGCACCGCTCGTCTCTTTCTATGTCAGGCGCGCGTCCGCGCCCGGGACACTGTTACGCTTCCACGAAATCCATTTCGGTGAGGAAGTCCACGCACATCCTGATCTGGTCCTCGGTCAGTTCGGTGGTCTGGGCCCCTTCGGGGTTCGGGGTCATGATGAACTCGATCTCATAGCCCTTGTACACGGTGAAGATGTCCACGTAATCCGCGCCGTTCTCCTTCTCCTTGACCACCAGCAGCTTGGTGCCGTAGCCCGTCTCGCGGTAACTGATCTCCACGTCATCCGTCTCGGTGAAGGAGTCCTCGATGGTCTTGATCTGCTCGTCGGTCATATCGTTCATGCGCTCGATGCCGGAATACATCTCGTTGTAGGCGATGGTCAGGTACATGACGGGCTTGGTATTGTCGGCAGGAAGGACGGAAGCCATGACGCGGGTGTTCTTCATGTTCACCACCTGGAGGCTGTAGCCTTCGGGCAGCCTGCACTGCAGGGCGAACTCGCCGTTCACGGTCAGCTTGCCCAGGGATTCCTTCTCATTGACTTCCGCTGTCGCCGGGGCTTCTTCCTGCACCGGGCCCAGCACATTGACGTAGTTCTTGTGGATGTAGCCGACCCTGCCGCTCTCGGCGTCCATGGCCTCGTACCAGTCCTTGGTCTCACCCACGGCCGTCAGTGGATGCCCGTCGGGGAAGGACGTGATCCGCTCCGCCGCGATGCCGGGGCCCATGCGGAAGGTGATCCAGCCGGAGGTACGGGTGGTGCGCACGGTGAGAGCGAGGGAAGTGTCCAGCGGTTTGTGGGTGCTGATCTGGCGGTTGAGTTCCTCCAGGTTCCTGAGCCTCGCCTGATCATCGGCCTTCTTCTTGGCGTCGGGATCGGGCTTGGTCGAGGTCAGGAAGCGGGTCATCACGTAGGCCACGCCGTCCACGCCCTTGGAATACTTGATCGCCGTCCAGTCCGCGTTCACCATCGGGATCAGCAGGACCGTCACCTTCTGGCCGAACTGCAGCTCGCCGATCGCGTTGTTGCTCTTGACGATGGGATCCCGGCGCACGTTCAGGGTGCCGCCGTTCTCGGTGTACACATACATGGTCTTGGTCTTGACCTTCTCAGCCGCCAGAGCGCCGCCGAACAGGCCCAGGACGCTCACCAGCACGAGCATGACAGCAATGATCTTTTTCATGTTCTTATCCTCCTTAACAAGTTCATCAAGTCCTGTATCTTTTTCGTGGGGCCGGGTGTTCCCCGGTGACAAAAAAAAGGATACCACATATTCTGTCACAGTTCTGTCACAGAGTCAATCATGTTTTGCGGATAAAAGCAGATCTCACGCACGGCGGCAGCGGCCCCGTCAACGATCCCATCACAAAAGCGCCCCGGCAGGACCGGGACGCTTTCCGGGCAGGGCCCGGCTCGTTTTTATTCGGCTTTTTTCAGGCCCTCTTCCCGGATCTTCAGGGCCCTGTCGGGGTAATTGGTGATCAGGATATCGGCGCCGGCCTTGAGCACCGCGTCGATGTCCTCCTCACGGTTGACGGTCCAGGTGTTGATCTGGATGCCGGCCTTGTGGACGTCCCCGGTATAGCCGCCGGGCACCAGCACCTCGGTGAAATGGGGATGGATGGCGTCCATGCCCAGGGCCACCGCGTAGGCCCAGGGCTTCACCAGAGTGGCCTCATAGAGAAGGCCGCAGTACAGCTTTTTGTCCAGAGCCTTGACCCGGAGCATGCTGTGATGATTGAAGGAGGAGAAGAGGATCCGGTCCAGCATGCCCTCCTGGATGGCCAGGCCGATCACCCGTTCCTCCAGCTGGGGATAATCGAAGACGCTGTTCTTGAGCTCGCAGTTGATCTTCAGGCCCGTGGGCTTGAGCAGCTGGAACACTTCCTGCAGGGTGGGGATGCGTGCGTCTTTATACTCCGGATGGGTGCGGTTGAAATGCAGGGCTTTGAGCTCTTTGAGCGTCATGTCCTTGATGAGGCCGGTGCCGTCGGACACGCGCTCGATCCCCTCGTCGTGAGCTACCACCAGTTCACCGCTGCGGCAGATATGCACGTCCAGCTCCACGCCTTCCGCGCCCATGTCCGCGGCCATCTTGAAAGCTTCCAGGGTGTTTTCGGGGGCATAACCGGACGCGCCGCGATGCCCGTAGATGTACTGTTTCATCGTTCCAAAACCCTCCTATTGTTTATGATCACGCTTTACAGCATGGCTTCGAAGATCTCGTGCCGCGGGGACGGGATCACGCAGGTGGACACCAGGGTGCCTTCCTTCCGGGAGGGCACGGTGCCCGCGTCGATGGCGGCCTGGACCGCGGCCACCTCCCCGCACAGCGTCACGTAGGATTTGCCGCCGATGCCCAGGCCCAGACGCACCTCCATCAGGCGCACATCCGCGGCCTTGGCGGCCAGGTCCCCCGCCACCACCGCCGCGGCGATGGTGTAGAACTCCATCACGCCCATGGCGTTCAGGGTCGTGGGCGGGTTGCCGCCCCCGATGGCCTGCACCATCTGGGGATCCAGGCTGGCGATGGTCAGGTCGTCCACCAGGTATTCCCCGGCGAAACGCTTGCCGGCGTCCATGGAAGCGGCCACCGCCGCCACCTCGCCGTAGATCACCACCGTGTATTTG
>CADCQZ010000364.1 GCA_902803675.1 uncultured Eubacteriales bacterium | reverse complement strand
TAGTCGTTCCAGATATCGTGCAGCTGACGGGATACCCGGCGGTACCGGTCGAAATCCGGATGCTTATAGACCCCCGTCGGGCACAGGGCATAGGCCTCCTTGATGTTCATCCCGGACCGCACGCCGTACTTCCGGGCCTCGTAGCTGCAGGTGGCCACCACGCCCCGCTCCCGGGGCAGGGCGCCGATGATCAGCGGCCTGCCCTTCAGGCCCGGATCGTCCCGGATCTCCACCGAGGCGTAGAAGGCATCCATGTCCACATGGATGATCTTCTGATCCATCTTATCCTTCGGCGTGCGGCGCCTGCGGGGGCTGCCACACGAAGAGCCCCTCCGCCGCCGCCAGGGCGCGCACCCTGTCCAGCAGGGCCGCCGTGGGGCCGTAGATCGTCATGTGGGTGTCGTTCCTGTACAGGGCGATGAGGGCGTCCCCGGCCGGCAGGCGGATCAGCACGTCCCCGGCCTCGATCCACGACGCCAGGGCCGCCGGCTCGGGATCGGTCACGCTCTTTACGTCAGAGCCCGGATACACCACGAAGTCCTGATAGCAGTTCAGCTTGAGCAGCACGCCCAGGAACTTCCTTCTCAGATCCATGTACCGCGCCCCGGTCAGGTAATACTTCTCCACCGCAAAGTAGCGCCCGGCCCTGTCCGGGCCCGCCTGCTCCGGCAGCAGGTCCACCACGTAGTACGGCTTGTCGAAATACTTGCCCAGCTCTTCCCTTTCCATGCCGCTCATGTCTTACTCTCCTTTCTCTCCCGCCGGGAGAAGCACCTTCTCCCGGAAAGCTTCCAAACGGTCTTCCCCGATCCCCAGGGCCTTCAGCGCCTCGGGGCCCAGGGCCTCCCAGGCGGCCGCCAGATACTTCTCATCCGCGATATAGGCCCGGTACACGCTCCCAGCGAAAGCGCGGCCCCGCGTCATCAGGGCCCGGGCATACACCTGCCTGGCCCGGGGCAGGTACAGGTCATTGGTCTTCATGTAGTCCGCCATGATGGTGTCCCTGTCCACGTTCAGGGCCTCCAGCACCAGCGCGGACACGAGGCCGCACCGGTCCTTGCCCGCCGAGCAGTGCCAGAGCACCGCGCCGGAGGAAAAGTCGTGCTCCATCACCGCTGTCACCGCCGCTTTGAGCGCCGGGGCCCGTTCGGCGGCCAGGTACCTGTATATCCGCTCCATATCCGGGACGAATTCCCGCTGCGCCGCCTCCTCCCTTGTGATGCCCGCGGTGAGATCCTCCAGGATGGGCAGGGGCAGATAGTCCCGGCCCCACACCCGGTCCGGCGCCTCGGAACGCTCCCCGGGTGTCCTCAGATCGATGACGGCGGATATGCCTCTCAGATCCCCTTCCTCCGCGCGGTCCAGGCTCGCCGACCGGATCAGGCATCCGCGGCGGACGGTCCGGCCGTCCCTCGTCCCGATGCCGCCCAGGTCCCTGAGGTTCTCGATCACGGCCGTCCCTCCTTTTCATCTTTCTGCTCCCATGACGATCCTATCATATTTTGACCGCCTTGGCAATGATCTGACGCCTTCCGCCATCGGGGACTTTAACTTGTTTTCGCATCATGATATAATGCGCATTGCAAAGGGATGATATGCGGGACCGGGTGAAAAACCGTCCCCCACACTGTATCCGATAAAGCCAGGGAGGTCCGGGATATGGATCCGTCAGGTCAGGACAGCTGCTCAAAGTGCGGCAAAGCCTTCGGGGCGTCGCCCTCCTATCTGTTCATCGGGAAGCGGTACTGCCTGGAGTGCTTCCGCGCGGCGCGGGAAGAAGCGTCCAAACGCGCGCGGGAACAGGAAAAAACGTATGATGCGCCCGCGGCGAAGCCCGGCGCGGGCGTTTACAGGCTGGATGATATCCTGCCCGCGCTGAGAAAGGACGCCGATCCCGAGCCCGTCTACGGCACCGCGCTGAAGGAAAAGATCGGGGAATACCTGGCGGCCTGGCGCGCCCTGTCTCCTAAGAGGACGCAGGCGGAACAGGCCCGGATCAACGCCGCGTGGAAGGCCCTGGTGACAGAAATGAACAGGACGCCCCTCATCGTGCCCTTCAGCTACCGGGACGACGAGCCCGGCACCGAGGATAAAGCGCTCCACTGCACGGCGGCCGCCGCCGTGAGGCTCAACCGGGACGCCATCGTGTACCGGACCGGCCGTATGACGCCCGCGCAGACCGCGCCTCTTTTCTGGACCCACGGCCCGGACGGGGAGCTCAGTGTGGACTATGACTGGTGGGACATCTCCCGCTTTGCCGGCAGTGAGGGCTGGCGTTTTGCCGCGGACAGCGCCGGCCGCGGCCCCATGT
>CADCQZ010000363.1 GCA_902803675.1 uncultured Eubacteriales bacterium | reverse complement strand
GAGGGCGGAGGGAAGGTCTGTTTTCCCGCCGGCGTTCCGGTAGGCCGTCAGCAGGGCCGCTCCCACCATCACATGGTGCTCCGGGCCGTGCATGTGGCAGAAAGGCAGGGCCATCATCTTTTCCAGGATCTGAGCCGGATCCCGGGACTTTTCCTCCAGGCACAGGCCGATGACCGCGTCCAGGCCCAAAGTATGGCAGTCATCGCAGACGTAATGACCGCGGACACAGAAGGCCCTGGTGCGCTTCTTTTTACGGCAGACAGCGCACTCCATCTCCACATCCGTTTCAAGATACTTCAGGGCCGCGCCGCAGATCAGGCATTCATCGCTCATCCGTTTCAGCTCCTCACTTTACCGCCGCGGGCTCGGACCGCAGGAGCCGCTCATGCAGGATGGCCCCCTGATGGCACGGGTCTATCTGAAGCACGGCCGAGAAGCATCTCTCCGCCCGTTCCCTGTCCCCCAGGCCCCAGCTGCCCAGGGCGATCAGGTACTCGCAGTGGGCCCGGCTGCGCAGGGAGAGGTCGTCATCGAACAACTGCAGATCAGGCAGGGACACGGCGAAATAATCGATCCTCACCTGATCGTAATAGTGCTTCTCGCCGTAGGAGACCAGCCTGTGGAACCGGCTGCGCGCTCTCTCCTCCCGGCCCAGAGCGCGGCTGGCCAGGCCCTGATAGAAGATCATATCCGCCGGCTGGTCGTTGTAATACAGGGCGGTCGCGGGCTCCTCGTCCCCCGCGGCGGCCAGTTCCAAATGGCGCAGGCTCTCATCATCATGCCCCAGCGCCCTTTCCGCCAGGCCCAGATAATAATGGATATCGTTGTCCCTGGCCCCCTCCAGCTTGCCCTCGCCCAGGTTGTACGGGAAGACCAGCGCTTTCTCAAACAGTTCCTTCGCCCCGGCAAAGTCCCCCCGATCCAGGGCTTCGACGCCCAGGCGGGTCAGCGCCGCCGCGTACTGACCGGTCACCCTGCCTTCGCCGCCCTCCCAGGGGTGGAAGGTGTGGGCCAGGATCAGATCCAGGGCTTCCCGGTGCCGGCCCAGGTCGTTCAAAAGCGCGCAGTACTCGACGATCAGATCATCCCGCCTGAAAGCGGTCTTACGGTGAGCGTCCAGGAACTCAAAGCGCTCTTTGACGCCGCGGCCGATCTTCCCATAGAGCTGATGCAGCTCCATCAGGACGCGGGCGTCGGTCTCATCCAGGGCGTAAGCCCGTTCCATGCAGCGCCTGGCTTTTTCCTTTTCGCCCCGCTTGTTGAAATAAGCCAGGCTCAGATTGCGCCACACCGTGGGGAAGTCCCCGTTGATGCCCACCGACTTTTCCCAGCAGGCGACGGCATCGAAATACTGCCGCCTGTCATACCACAGGCACCCCAGATAATAGAGCGCCTTGTAGTCCTTTTCGTTGTTCCGGACGGCATACTCAAGCGCCGCGATATCCTCGGGCTTATTGGGGAAGCAGAGGTAGGGATCGGCGGCGGCGGCGTTTTCAAGGGCCTCCTTCGCGTATCCCTTATCGCCGTTCATGTCGGCGCACAGCGCCAGATGGTACCACACCATGGGGGTGGGATCCGGGCAGCACTCGAGAATGAAGACCGCGTCCTCATAATAGCCCGCCCCGGCGTAATCGGCGGCGCACTCGATGAAGCTGCTGGCCCGGCCGTTCATGAGCTTCAGAGCACCTTCTATATCGCCGGACTCGATGCGGGACACATAGTCGAAGGGATCCAGAGCCAGGTTTTCCTCATACCAGGCTTCCGCCTGAGCGTCCCGTCCCAGGGAATCCAGGATCAGCCCTTTCAGGGCCCGGGCTTTGAGATCGTGCCCATTCCTGACCAGGCTGCGTTCGATGTGCTCCAGCGCCAGATCATATTCGCCCCGCCGGCAGTCGATGCAGGCGATATGATAGTAGGCCGCATCCTGCTGCGCAGCCGTCCACGCGGCCTTGAAGAAGGCGTCGTAAGCCTCATCGTCCCGGCCCTGATACCGGAGGGAAAGACCCAGGCACAGATACGCTTCGCTGTCGTAAGGATTGGGATCGAGCTTGGTCATGCGCTCGACGGCGGCGCGGAAAAAATTTTCCGCTTCCGCGGGTTTTCCCCGGCGCATCAGCAGCTTGCCCCAGGCGGTGTTGGCCCGGATATCCCCGGGATCCCGCTTCAGGGCCTCCAGGTAATAGGGATCGGGCAGATAAGTGGCGTGCCGGTACTGCTCCAGGTGGAGCCCGGTGAGATACAGTTCCTCGTTGGTCAGGATCTCTTCCGGCAGTTTCGCGGGGGGCATGGGATCGGGGATCCGGTCGATCTTTCTGGCCCGCGGCGTATAGCTGAGCAGCTTTCTGCCGCCGGATGTACGCACTGTCAGGGTCAGTTCCGTTTCGGGGACCCGGATGCCCACCTCATCCTTCAAAACATCCTCAGGGCTCAGATCGACATTCCTGTCATAAACAGTCACGCCGCCCGCTGTCAGGGTCACCCGGGCGTTTTTGAAGAGCGAAGACGCGTACACCGCGATCAACGCCTTCCCGTCCCTGACCTCCAGCCCCAGGGCGCATTCCCGGCTGGCGTTTTTCACGCATCCCACGCCCTTGTAGGGCATGAAGTACTGGGTGAAGGTCTTTTCCTCAAAAGGCCTGAGCCAGGCGAAATCCGGCTGGTTGTCGCAGTACATGCCGGTCATCAGCTCGATATAGGGCCCGTTCCGATCGGTGAGGTTGCGGTCCCAGGCTTTTCCGAAATCCCCGCAGCCCCAGGTCCACTGCTTTTTGCCCGGGGAAACGTGATGATCGGCGATGTGCAGTATGCCCGCCTGAGCGCCGTGATCGTACCCGCCCACGAAATCAAAGTCGCTGTGGGCGCACATGTAGCTGGTGGGCACCGGGATATTTTTGTACCGCGAGATATCCACTCCCGCGCCGTAATCGTGCTTGTAATAGACCCCGTCGGCGATGGGGAACCGGCTCACGTCCCGCTTGCCGTGATCGTACACGGCGGTGACGTCCGGCGGGAACACGCTCTGCGTGTCATCGTTCACTTTCACGGCGGGATTGGCCCACCACAGGAAGGTCTGGTCCAGATCGGTGCGGTTGTACAACTGGCCCCTGATCTCGATATAGGCCCTGTCCGGGTACAGGGTGAAGGTCATCCTGCCCTTGGTGCCGTACATCTGGTCCACCTCGGACATATCCACGGACACGCTGCCGTCCTCGTTCTCGGCGGTGCGGAAATCGACGGGCGAGAAGGTGGTGGGCCGGTGGTGCTGGGGCCAGTTGAACTCGATGCCGCCGGAGATCCACGGGCCGGTGAGCCCTACCAGGGCGGGCTTGATGACCTCGTTGTAATACACGAAATCATAGCCGTTGGTCTTGTCATAGGCCCGCTGGATGCGGCCGCCCAGTTCGGGCAGCACCATCACCTTCAAATAATCGTTTTCCAGCCACACGGCGGTATAGGGCCTGTCCTCCTTCTCATCCAGGATCTTGTCGATCACGGGCAGGGGATATACCTTGCCGCTGGAGCCCTGGTACACCCGCTTTTCCAGGAACATGGGATTCCTGTCCGGCCTGCCCACGCCGTAGGTGGGGATCATGACAGTCTCGACCCTGACGCTCGCTTTCATTTTTCAAACTCCCTTCATTCTCCCGGCTTGCCGCTCAAATAAATCTTCCCGTCACGCTCCCGGGGCAGCGCCTGATCTGATCCGGGGTGCCGCAGGCCACGATCCTGCCGCCCTCCGCGCCGCCCCCCGGGCCCATATCGATCACATAGTCGGCGGAGCGGATCACGTCCGGATCGTGCTCGATCACGATGACCGCGGCGCCGTGGGCGATCAACGTCTCAAAGACCCCCAGCAGAGTTTCCACGTCCTGCGGGTGCAGGCCGATGGTGGGCTCATCGAACACGAACACGGAGTCATCCTGCTGCCTGCCCATCTCACTGGCCAGCTTCAGCCGCTGCGCCTCGCCGCCGGACAATCCGGGGGTCTCCTCCCCGAGAGTCAGATACCCGAGGCCCAGGTCGTGAAGGACCCGGAGCCGGGGAGCCACGGCGCTCATCCCGGCGCAGAACTCCAGCGCCGTATCCACATCCATGTCCATCACCTCCGGCAGGGAACGCTCACTGCCGGCCTTGTTCCCGAAGCGGATCCTGCCGGCTTCCTTCCCGTAGCGCGATCCACGGCATACAGGGCAGGGGATATCCACGTCCGGCAGGAACTGCACATCCAGGGAGATCTGCCCCGTGCCGTCGCAGTTCGGGCAGCGCAGGGAGCCGGTGTTGTAGGAAAAATCGCCCGCCTTATACCCGGCGGCCTTCGCGCCGGCGGTGCGCGCGAAGATCCTGCGCAGCTCGTCGTGCGCGCCGCAGTAGGTGGCCACGGTGGAACGCACGTTGACGCCGATGGGCGTGGCATCGATCAGCTTGACGTGCCTGATGCCCTCCGCCCGGATCGACCTGACATGGGACGGCATTTTCCCGCCGCCGCACAGGGCCTCCAGCGCCGGCACCAGGCTCTCCAGGATCAGGGTGGTCTTGCCCGATCCGGACACGCCGGTGACCACCGTGAGCCCTTTTTGGGGGATGCGCACGGTGAGGGGCTCCACGGTGTGGATCCTGCCCGTCTCCAGGACGATCTCCCCGGACGCGGACGCATCTTCCCGGGGCCTCTTCCTCTCCGGCCGGCGCCTGCCCGACAGATACCCGCCGATGACGGATGAACTGTTCTCCTCGATCTCCTTCACGGTCCCCTCGGCGATGACGGTGCCGCCCTTGGAGCCGGCTCCCGGGCCCATCTCGATGATCCGGGACGCTTCCCGGAGGATCTGCGTGTCGTGATCCACCAGCAGCACGGTGTTCCCGTCCCGGACCAGGTCCCGCATCACGCCGGTGAGCCCCACGATGTTCGCCGGATGCAGGCCGATGGAGGGCTCATCCAGCACGTATAAAACGCCGGTGGTCCTGTTGCGCACCGCGCGGGCCAGCTGCATCCGCTGTCTTTCGCCGGTGGACAGCGTGGAGGACGCCCGATCCAGGGTGAGATACCCCAGGCCCAGATCCATCAGCCTCGCCGCCGAACCCAGATAAGCTTCCCCGATGCTCTGCGCCATCGGGCGCATGTTCTCCGGCAGGGAGGCGGGGACGCTCCTCACCCACTCAACGGAGTCCTTCAGCGTCATCTCACAGGCCTGATCCAGACAGATCCCTTTAAGGCGCGGCGCCCTGGCCTCCGCGGACAGCCGGGTGCCGCGGCAATCGGGACAGGTCTCTTCCCGCAGGAACTTTTCCACGCGCTTCATGCCGGTCTCATCCTTGACCTTGGAGAGGGCGTTGAGCACCGTAGCCACGGCGCTGTAATAGGTGAAGTCCATCTCGCCGGCGGTGGCCGTGTCCGCCTTTTTGGGGCGGTAGAAGATATGTTTTTTCTCCATGGGCCCGTCGTAGACGATCTCCTTTTCCCGGTCCGTCAGGTCCCGGAAGGGGATATCCGTCCGCACCCCCATGGCCCGGCACACGTCGGTCATCAGGGACCACATGAGAGAGTTCCACGGCGCCACGGCGCCCTCGTCGATGGTCAGGCTCTCGTCCGGCACCAGGGTGCTCCTGTCCACGGTCCTGACCGTGCCGGTGCCGCCGCAGCGCCTGCAGGCCCCCCGGGAGTTGAAGGCCAGATCCTCCGCGCCGGGCCCGAAAAAGCGCTCGCCGCACACCGGGCAGACGATCTCCTGCCCCAGGGCCGTCTCAAGGCCCGCAGGCGCGTAGTGCCCGTTGGGGCACCGGTGGGACGCGAGCCTTGAGAACATGAGCCGCAGGCTGTTGAGCAGCTCCGTGCCCGTACCGAAGGTGGAGCGGATGCCCGGGACCCCCGGCCGCTGATGCAGGGCCAGGGCCGCGGGCACGTACATCACCTCGTCCACGTCGGCCCGGGCAGCCTGGGTCATCCGCCGCCGGGTATAGGTGGAAAGGGATTCCAGGTAGCGCCTGGATCCCTCCGCGTAGAGCACGCCCAGGGCCAGGGATGATTTTCCCGAGCCGGACACGCCGGCGATCCCCACGATGCCGTGCAGCGGCACATCCACGTCGATATTCTTCAGGTTATGCACCCGGGCCCCCCGGACCAGGATCTTTTCCGGCTGATCCATGATATCCCCCTTACAGATCCACGGTATAGTCGTCCACCGTGACCAGTTCCGCGCCGATGAGCTCCGCCGCCGAGGTTTCCGCCCGTTCCGTGAGCCCCGCCATGGCGGAGGTGTCCACCGTCACAAACTTCCTGACAGGGGTCAGATACAGCGTGAGCGGCGCCTGTTCCAGCGCCCGCGCGTACGGGTCCAGCCGGATATCCCAAACACCGCCGCTGCAGAAATGATCGGAGATCAGCTCATTGCCCGCGAAAGCGTGGCCCACATCCCCGCTGAAGCGCACCCTTAAAAGCACCTGCTTGTGCCCCGTGAGCGCGCCGGAGGGGATATCGACCTGATACCGCCCGCTGCCCGTCTCCCGCCACGGGAGAGACACGGGCCCGAAAGGATGCTCCACACGCCGGAGAAGGACGAATCTGAGCTCCGCTCCCGACCAGATCATGACATCGGCGCCGCCGTCCTCCAGTTCCACTTTCAATGTATCCCGGTCCTTGAGAAGAGGGCGGGAACACAGGTACGCGTCATCGCCGTACACCCAGAAGCCCCCGGCGGCTTTCCGGCTGAGGGTCATGACGGTAAGGCCGCCCGCGGTGAACGATGTGCCGGGAGCGCCCCTGTGCACCCTGCCGCCGATCGAGTACTCGGGCTCCATCCCCTCCGGCGCGAGGAAGAACCAGGTATCGCCCACCCGCGCCAGGGGCTGCGCCGTGGCCCAGTCCATTTTCACGCCCCCCAGGTCGATATTGAAGGGCAGGATGGCGTTCTCCCCCTCCGCGATGCCGAAGCGGAAGGTGATCTCCCCCTCCGGGAGCAGAAGGCGCACTTCGTCCCCGGCGCGGCTGCGCATATCCACATGGTCCTGGAAATTGCACACGAACAGAAACCCGCTGCCGCCCCTGACCCGCACCGAAAAGCGCAGCGGCGAAAGATCCTCCGGGTCAAGGTCCTTCAGATGCGCCGGCAGCACGCACTTCGTCCGTTCCAGGAAGCCGGAAAAGGTCCGGCAGAAATAGTGGATGGCCCGCATCCGCCCGTAGCTCTCCCGGATCTGGCCGAACTCCCCCACGGCCGCCTGGTAATCGTAGCTTCGCCTGGGCACCTGGCCCTCATTGAGGAAGGCCGACACTTTTCCCGTGGGCGTGGTGCCGCCCTTGTACATGTAATAGCCCAGCAGATTGCAGCCCGAGCCCAGCTTGATATTGGCCATGGCGTCCACGGAGCGCATATCCAGCCGGAACCGGTACCGGTAGCTGCACATCATTCCGCCCATCATCTCGCAGCAGGCGTAGGGCCGGCTTTCCGGATCGTAGGAAGGTTCGAAATTGTACTCCTTCCTGACGGCGCTGTTGTGATTGTCCCGATAGATATACTCCGGCGTGGCGGGATGGACACCGGACTTCCGGTAAAACAGCCAGGGCTGGTAGGAGTACCCGCCCCACAAGGGCAGCGCCTCCTCCACCGGCGTCACGGCCCCGCCCCAGGCCGTGGCGGTGTAAAAGGGCGTGACGATGCCTTCCTCCCGCATGAGACGCTTGAGCTCAAGCATGTATTTGAGCCCCGACCGCCCGCCGTTCACCCATTCGTCCGAGACCCCGGCGGTCATCTCCCAGGGCGCGGAGGAATGCTGATACTCGTTCTCGATCTGGGTGCCGATGACGCAGCCGCCCTGGCTGAAATAGTGCCCGTCCATCTGCCCGTGGACGGCCCGGAAAAACCGCCGGACGGCCTCAAGGAAGCCCGGATCGTCCTCCCGCACGTCATAGGGCTTGCCGTACAGCCAGTCCGGCAGGCCGCCGTTGCGCATCTCCCCGTGGGCGAAGGGCCCCACCCGCGCGATGACATACATGCCGTGCTTTTCACATACCTCCAGGAACGCCCGCAGGTCCCGGCAGCCGTCGAAACGGAACACGCCTTCCTCCTCCTCGTGCACGTTCCAGAACACGTAGGTGGAAATGATGTTGAGGCCGCCGCAGCGCATCTTGATCACCGCGTCCTCCCACTGGTCGGGGGATACCCGGCAGTAGTGCATTTCCCCGCTGATGCCGAAGAACGGCCGGCCGTCCCGGGTCATGTAATAGTTGGTGAAGCCGATCTCGTGCCCCTCCGGGTCACGGCCGGAGAATTTGTCCCCCAGGGGCCATATATCCTTATCCGCTGCTCTCGTCAGGTCAAGATCGATCATTTTCCGTTTATCTCCCATCTGTTCATCCCGGCAGGATGCCGCGCCCGCGGTTTTTCGTTCACGGAATGTCCTCCCGGCTTTACGCCGTTCATGATCATCCATTATACCTGCCCCGCGGCCCACGGTCAACGCGGCGCTTTCCTCTTCCGGCCGGGCCCGGAACGTGGTATGATAAGCGGGAACGATCGGGGAAAGCAGGCGGCAAACGATGATAAGGGAAAAACTGACGATCTCGGGCATCCCCGCCATCCTGTGGGGAAACCCTTCGGAGAAGGTATACCTCCATGTGCACGGCAAAATGAGCCGGAAGGAATACGCGGAGAGCTTTGCCCTCATCGCCGATGAGAAGGGATGGCAGACCCTGAGCTTCGACCTGCCGGAGCACGGTGAGCGAACAGGCCTCCCGGACCGGTGCGATGTATGGACCGGGACGCGGGACCTGAAGCGGATGGCGGACCATGCCTTCGGGCACTGGTCCCGGGTGTCCCTGTACGCCTGCAGCCTGGGGGCTTATTTTTCCCTCAACGCCTTCGGGGACAGGGGATTTGAAAAATGCCTGTTCCAGTCCCCGGTGGTGGACATGCCCTGGCTGGTGGAGCACATGATGCTCTGGTCCGGCGTCACCCCGGAACGGCTCGAGCGCGAAAGGGAGATCGCGACGCCCATCGATACCCTGCGGTGGGACTACTATCAGTACATCCTCTCCCACCCGGTCGCCCCCTGGCCCTTTCCCACCGCCATCCTGTACGGCGGGCTGGACGAGCTGCAGCCGGAAAAGTCGGTGCGCGCCTTCGCCGCGAAGACCGGCGCGTCCCTCACCGTATCGGAAAACAGCCGTCACCCGTTCATGGAGCCCGGGGACGGGCCCATCGTGGAACAGTGGCTCCGCGCCGTGATATGATCCGGCGGGGATCGGCTGCCCCGGCAGAATGAAAGGGGCTGTTGCACAGCCCCGCGCACGAAAATCTGACGATTTCCGTGCGATCAGACAGAGGTATGAACCCTTCACCGATCCTGCG
>CADCQZ010000362.1 GCA_902803675.1 uncultured Eubacteriales bacterium | reverse complement strand
GTCGAACAGGCCGAAGCCCCAGATGCCGCCCTGCAGCTCGGGCACGCCGTCGTCAGAGGGGAACGCCATGGGGAACACCTTCACGTCTTCCGCCAGGCTGGCCTTGTTGGAAACGGCCGCGGAGGCGTTCCAGCAGAAGCCGATGGAGATGGTGCTGTTGCAGAACAGGGTGATCTCGTCGCCGGCCACGATGGCGGGGTCATACTCGAGCTTGCCGTCCCTGACCAGGTCCACCAGCAGCTGGAGGCCCTTCTGGTTCGCTTCGGAGTCGGCGGTGTAGGCGGTGTGGTCCGCGTTGGTGAACTGGCCGGAATACAGGTTGGTCACCAGCGCGCGGGTGCCCTGGTCGCCGCCCTGGCCGCCGCAGTAGACGACGGCAGTGGGCACGAAGCCGGCCGCGGTGAGGGCGTCGAGGGCCATCACGAAGTTCTCGGTGGTCCAGGTGTGGGTGGTCTCATCGATGTACTGGAGAGCGTCGGCCTTCTCGAAGTCGTTGTAGTTGATCACCATGCAGTGGGTGGTCATGCACAGCGGATACTCATAGTAGATGCCTTCGGCGTTCTTGCAGGCAGCTTCCACAGCGGGGCTGGCGGCGACGATGTCGTCCTTGGTGTCGGCCCACAGGTCGGAGATGTCCAGCATTTTGCCGGCGGCGCCCCAGTTGGCCACCAGGCGCTCCGGGCCTTCCATGATGATGTCGGGGGTGGTGCTGCCCTGGATGGCGCCGGTCACCTGATCGTCACCGGAGGCGTAGTCCAGGTAGTTGACGGTCACCTTGATCTCGGGATGCACGGCGTTGAAGTTCGCGATGATCTCGTTCACGGCGGCTTCGTTGCCCCAGTTGCCGATGGGGTAGGTCCACAGGGTGATCTCGGTGGTGCCCTCGGCGAAGGCGAAGGCCGGCACGATCATCATGGCGCACAGGAGCAGCGCTAACAGTTTCTTCATGTTCCAAATCCTCCTTTTGATGTGGCTGCCTGTTCCGGGCAGCTCTGATATGTGAAATGTACTACAAATACAGCGCCGTGTCAACACCTATTTTTCAATTTTGTTCCTGAAAATTCGAACATCCTGCCTAAAATACCGAAATGTTTTTGCGCGGCCCGTCATTTCTGGTCGAATTGCGGCCTTGACAATAGGGGAATGCTTCTATATAATGGTGGCGATAAGGCTTTGTTTGTAGGACAAACAGAACAGGGAGGGCGGCGCCATGGATAAAGAAAAAAACGAAAAACTCTATATCCAGGCTTTCCGCAGCATCCGGAGCTATATCATCGGGAACGAGCTGGAGCCCGGAGCGCTCCTGCCCACGGAGCAGAAGATGTGCGCGGAGCTGGGCGTGAGCCGCAATGTGCTCCGGGAAGCCATCAAGTCCATGGAGCTGATGGGCATGGTCAGCGCTTCGCCGGGAAGGGGCACGGTGGTGATGCCCTTCAATCTGGACTTCGTGCTGCAGAACGTGCTCTTTTTCCGCGTGGGGGCGAACGACAAATCGGTCCGGGAGATGTTCGATATCCGCAAGTCCCTGGAGCTGAGCTATATGCGGCAGGCGTTCTACGCCCTGAGCCGGGAGGACATCATTAGGATGCGGGAGTGCGCCGGCCGCATCAGGGACAGCTTTCGTCAGGAGGGCCTGTTTTCCGAAGCGGACCGGGATTTCCACATGACGCTGTTCCGCCCCATCGGCAACAGCGTGCTCACCTCGGCCCTGGAGGCCATCTGGGCGGTGGACGTGGGATTCCAGCTGGAGCTCAAGCGCACCCATATGGAAAGCAGCGTCAGGAAGCATGAGGCCATCGTGGACGCCCTTGAGCAGTACGACTTTTTTGCCTTCGCCAAGGCGATGGAGGCGCATTTCTCCTCCGGCAAGTACTCCGGCGGGGACAGCTACGAGGAATACTGATCCGCGCCGGAGGCACACGGCCCGGTACGGATCGTATAATTAAGGAGGGAACGCATATGATCGTGGACGATATCCGGAACGCGTTTCGTTACCGGGGCCTGAGCCCCGCCTTTGACCGGGCGTTCGACTATCTTTCCTCGTTCGATCCTGATACGCTCGCCCCGGGAAAGACCGTGATCGACGGGGACAGGGTGTTCCTGCTGCTCAGCGAGATGGTCTATGACAGGACTCAGCCCCAGTACGAGAGCCATGCCCGGTACGCCGATATCCAGCTGGTGATCTCCGGCAGGGAGAGGATGATCCTGGGCACGGGCGGGGAGGAGCCCCTCATCGACCCGGAAAAGGACGTGGGTTTCTGCGCCGCGGAGCCGATGTGTGATCTGACCCTCTCCGGGGGGCAGTTCGTCATTTTCTTCCCCGGGGAAAAGCACGCGCCCGGTATCCGGGCGGTCTCCGGCCCGGTGCGCAAGGCGGTGGTCAAGGTCCTCTGTGAGTGAGGTCACGCCGGAGGCCCGCGCGGTCCCTTTCCGATCTCTGGGAAGGGGCCGTATTAAATTGTCAAAATCGGATAAAAAAGGGCGGATATACCGCAAAATCATTATTTTTACGCAAAATAACGATGAATAATGCTTGCAAAATTGTCACAAAAAGATTACAATAAGATGAATGTTCAGATGAACTTGCCGGTTTTGGCCGGTTGATCCCTGGAACAGGAGTGGAATGTGATGAAAACATCCGTCGCGATCATTGACTTTGGAACGAGCAAGATAGTCGGCCTGATAGCGGAGATCTCCAACCGCCAGCGCTGCGATATCGCCGGCGCGGGCATCGCCACCTATGACGGCTACCTGGAGGGGGCTTGGAACGCGCCCGAAGCGCTGGACGAGGCGATCCAGAAGGCTGTCCGGGAGGCGGAAAATCAGGCTCACCAGCGGATCAGGGAAGTCTATGTGGGCGTCCCCGCCGCTTTCTCGAAAGTGATGACCGTTGAGACCCGCCTGGCGCTCCAGGGCGCCGATCCCAAGGTGACCGGCCGGGACGTGCGGGCGATCCTGGACCAGGCTGTTCAGGAGCTGGGCGCGGTCAAGGGCAAGATCATCCACCGCTCACCTGCCTGGTTCAAGGTGGATGAGGGCAAAAAGACCATGGAACCCACGGGCGTGCGGGGCGTGGAGCTCAAGGCGCTGATCTCCTTCGTGATCGCGGATGACTTTTTCCTCAGCGACGTGACCGAGCGCTTCAAGGCCCTGGGCATCGACGTGAACGGGTTCTTCTCCACGCCGGCGGGCGAGGCGATGCTGTTCGTCAGCGGCGAGGAGCGTGACCGCAAGGCGGTGCTGGTGGATATCGGCTACCTGAACACCGAGGTGATGACCCTGGAAGGCGACGCGCTCACGTCCCTCAAGGCGATCCCCATCGGCGGCGGCAATATCGCGGCGGATCTGGCCTACGGGCTGAATATCCCCCTGGCCAGCGCGGAGTCCATCAAGCGGGCCTACATCTACAATCTCACCACCGGGCAGAAGGAATTCGAGACCACCGGCAAGGACGGCAACACCCTGACCTTCTCCCGCGACGAGGTGGAGCGGGTGCTCCTGCCCAGGGCGGAGGAGATCTGCGAGAAGATCAAGCAGGCCATCGAGGACAGCGGCGTGGTCTTCGGCAACTGGTCCGCGGTGTACCTCACCGGCGGCGGCATGGCCATCAACCGGGGCGGCCGGGAGTATGTGGGCGCGAAGCTCAACATGACCGTCCGCGAGATCCCCAGGAAGACCGTCAAGATGTCCAGCCCGGCGTATTCCAGCACCCTGGGCCTTCTGGACCTGGCGGTGGATACCGTGCAGGGAGACGATTCCGTCCAGGGCATCGGCGGGTTCTTCAGGTCCCTGTTCGGCTGATCGGGTCGTTCATTGCGCAAAGCATTGTGATATAAGGGAGGAAATCGTATGCCTTTTGAAGTGGAAGTGGAACAGAGCTCTTTCGCCACGATCAAGGTAGTGGGCTGCGGCGGCGGCGGGACCAACGCGGTCAACAGGATGGTGGATGCCGGCCTGGAGGGCGTGGAATTCATCGCCGTGAACACCGACCGCCAGGCACTGTCCACCTCCAAAGCGGGGCAGAAGCTGCAGATCGGTGAAAAGCTCACCAAAGGCCTCGGCGCGGGCGCTGTGCCGGATATCGGCCGCCGCGCGGCGGAGGAGAGCCGTGAGGAGATCGCCCAGGCGATCAAGGGCGCGGACCTGGTGTTCGTCACCGCCGGCATGGGCAGCGGCACCGGCACCGGCGCGGCTCCCGTGGTGGCGGAGATCGCCCGGGAGAACAACTGCCTGACCATCGCCGTGGTCACCAAGCCCTTCGCTTTCGAGGGCAAGCAGCGGATGAAGAACGCCGAGATCGGCATCAACGAGCTCAAGCAGAACGTGGACACCCTGGTGGTGATCCCCAATGACCGCCTGCTCCAGATCGCCAGCAAGGGCACCACCATGCTGGAGGCCTTCCGCACCGCGGACGACGTGCTGCGCCAGGGCATCCAGGGCATCGCGGACCTGATCTCCAAGCCCGCCCTGATCAACCTGGACTTCGCCGACGTGAAGACCGTCATGGAATCCGGCGGCATGGCCCACATGGGCATCGGCACCGGCAAGGGCGAGCAGAAGACCGTGGACGCCGCGAAGAACGCTATCGCCAGCCCCCTGCTGGAGACCAAGATCGACGGCGCCAAGGCTGTTCTGATCAACATCACCGGCGGCCCCGACATGAGCATCATGGACGTCAATGAGGCGGCCGGCATCATCATGGAGAACGCCGACAGCGAGGCCAACATCATCTTCGGCGCCGGCATCGACGACACCATGAAGGACGAGGTGCGCATCACCGTGATCGCCACGGGCTTTGAGAAGGCGTCCTTCCCCGTGAAGGAGCGGGGCAAGAAGCCCGCTTCCAGGCCCAGCCCCTACAGCGCCTCCGCCCAGAGCAGCCCCTACAACCCCTACGCTTCCCGCGCTCAGGAGAGCGTGAACAATGATGCCGGCTTCGACGCGCCGGCGCCCTCCACCTTCGACGCGGAGCCCGGTTATTTCGCGGGCGGCGCCAAGCCGATCGTGCCGGCGACCACCATGGGCGGCGCTTATCAGCCCCAGCCCTTCTACACGCCCGCCGGTCCGGTGAACCCCGTGAACGGCCAGGCCGTGCCGGCCTATGGCCAGAGCGCTTATCAGCCGCAGCAGCAGCCCGCGTCCTACGCGCCGCCCGCCGCTCCGGCCCAGCCCCAGCAGAGCGCTCCCGCCGCTCCCGCGGAGCCCAAGCAGGACGATCTGGGCGTGCCCGCCTACCTGCGCCGCGGCCAGAAGTAAAATATCACCGGGGCGGTGCCCCGGGACGCGACAGCCCGATAAAGATGAACGGCGTGACTGAAAAAGTCGCGCCGTTCGTCTTTTGTTCCTGTATGTTTCCGCCCCGGGAAAGCGGTTCACTTCCCGCTTTCTCCCGCGCGGCCGTAGAGCCTGAACAGCACGTCCATGGTGACGCCGCAGGCATCGGGCCGGTTGGGGAAGGGCCTGCCTTCTGAAACGCACCGGTAAAAATCCGCGATGCAGGCCTTGTGCCCCGCGCCCCAGTAGGACCGGCCCAGGGCCGCGTCGGTCTCGCAGGAGATCTCCTCTTTCTTTCCGTCCCCGATCACGGTGATCCCGTCGCCCTCCAGGCGCAGCACGGCTTTTTCAAGATGCAGTTCGATCATCACCGGCGCGTCCTGACTGTAGGCGGTGGAGGCGTAGATCAGGGCGGGGACATCCCCTTTCCTCAGGTAGATCTCCGCTGTGTCCTCCACTTCGATGGCGCCCTTTAAATGGTGGTCGGTCATCACGGCCTCCGCCTGATCCGGCGCTCCCAGAAAACAGAGCACCAGGTCCAGGGTGTGGATGGCCTGGTTGATCAGGGCGCCGCCGCCCTCGGTGGCCCGGCGGCCCTTCCAGTCCGCCGCCGCGTAGTACTCCGCCGTGCGGTGCCAGGTCACGAAGGCGCGGATGCCCAGGAGCTTTCCGTAAGTGCCCTGTTCGAGCAGTTGAGCGCAGGTACGGATCTGGGGATTGTAGCGGTTCTGGAAGCATACGCCCACGGGCACTTTTTCGGCGGCCTCACACACCGTGCGCCATCCCGCGGGATCGATGGCCGGGGGCTTTTCGGTGAATACGGCGATGCCCCGCCGGGCAGCCTCCGCGGCCATGACCGGATGCAGATAGTGAGGGGTGCACAGGTGTACGGCGTCCGGCTTCTCGCGGTCCAGCATGTCCACCCAGTCGGTGTAGGCGGCCGTGCCGTAGCGTGCCGCCCGCTCCGGGATCAGGTCGGCGCAGGCGGTCAGTTCCGTGTCCTTCAGTTCGTTCAGCACCTGAGCGTGCACCTGGGAGATGCCGCCGCAGCCGATCAAGCCTACTCGATACATGGCATTCCTCTCCTTTGCTTATTGATGCCGGGTCATGTCCACCGCCCGCGCCTCGGCCTGCAGGCACAGTTCCGCCGCCTTGAAGGCGTGGACCTGGGTCATGGCGTTCTCGGTGCGCTCAAGGCAGTCCAGGATCATTTGGCCGAAGAAGGGATATCCCGTCACGCCGGTGGCATTGAAGCGCTTTTCGCCCTTGCCGTTGACCAGGAACACGTGGTTGCCGTTCACGGTGTCTGCGGCCAGGTCGATGTATTTGCGGATCTCGATGAAGCCTTCGGTGCCCAGGATGAAGGTGCGCCCGTCGCCCCAGGTGCGCAGGCCGTCGGGATTGAACCAGTCCACCCGGAAATAGTTGGTGGTGCCGTTCTTTCCCAGGATGGAGCAGTCGCCGAAGTCCTCCAGCTCGGGATACTCGGGATGGGCGTAGTTGCCGACGCGGCTCAGCTGCACCTCGGCGTCCTCCTCGCCCGCGAAATGCAGGTACTGCTCGATCTGATGGCTGCCGATGTCGCACAGGATGCCGCCGTATTTCTCTTTTTCGAAAAACCACTTCGGCCGTCCCGCCGCGCCCAGCCTGTGGGGGCCGAAGCCGGTCACGCTGATCACCTTTCCGATCTCGCCCTGATCGATCATATACCCCGCCAGGATCGCGCCTTCCACGTGCAGGCGTTCGGAATAATAGACCATGTATTTCTTTTTTGTCCTCTCCACAGCGGCCCTGGCGGCATCGAGCTGCTCCATGGTGGTGAAGGGCGCCTTGTCGCTGAAATAATCCTTGCCCGCGTCCATCACCTTCACGCCTAAGGGGCCGCGCTCGCTGGTCACGTTGGAGGAGCATATGAGGCGCGTTTCTTTGTCTTCCAGGACCTGATCCAGGCTTTGGGCCGCCCGGGCCCCGGGATAGGTCTTCAGGAAATGTTCCACTTTTTTCGGGTCGGGATCGTACACGTATTTGATGGTGCCTCCCGCCTCAATAAGGCCGTTGCACATGCCGTAGATGTGGCTGTGGTCGATGTGTGCCGCGGAAAACACGAATTCCCCGGGCTTCACCACGGGGCGGGGCCTGCCCTGGGGCGCGTAATTCATGCCGTCGGATACGTTCATGTTATTTTTTCTCCTTTTCACCGAAGTCGCTGCCGAAGGTGATGATGCCCGCCTGTTCGATGACGGAAGCGGTCTTTTCGTAGAAATGGGGCACATGGGCCCGGAGGCCCTCCACGGTATAGAACGGGTCGTCCTTTTCAAGAGGCAG
>CADCQZ010000361.1 GCA_902803675.1 uncultured Eubacteriales bacterium | reverse complement strand
GATCAGGCCCTCGTTGTACATGGTGTTGAGCACCTTGTAGTTCTTCTTGATGGGCTCCCAGTCCAGGGACACCACCTGCAGGTCGGAATAGATGGCGATCTCGCGGGGATCGGTGTGGCCGGTGCGGTAGGAGTCGGCACGCATGCCGGTGGTAGAGGGCAGGCCCTGGGTGGCGGGGATGGTGTAGTCGCCGCCGAGGTTGGCGTCACGGAAGGCGCGCAGCACGTCCAGGTATTCCTCCACGGACTTGGGCATCTCCTTGCCCACCTTCTCCAGCCAGTCGGCGCGGATGACGGTCGCCCAGTTGTCCGCGGCGTCACGGGCGGCGGGGAAGTACATCTGCACCTTCTTGCCGCCCACGTTGTACTTGCCGGCGTTGTAGGCGTCCTCGCCCACGTAGGTCAGGTAGTCGGGCATGAATTCCTTGACCATGTCCTCATCGATCTGGGCCACGAACTCCTGGTCGATGTAGGCCAGCAGCTGGGGATTGTCATAGTGGAAGATCATGTCGGGCGCGGTGTCCGCGGAGCCCATCTTGAGGGTGAAGTCATTGACCTCGTCGGTACGGGAGATCGGGATATAGGTGACCTTGATGTTGTACTTGTCGCCGAAGTTCTCCTGGACCCAGTGCGTCCAGTAGTTGTCCTCGATGGGATCCTTGATGCCGTTGCGCTGATAGATCGGCACCTTGAGCTCGATCTGCTCGCCGTAGGTGATCACCTTGGCGCCGGAGGCGGTGTAGCTCACCTGATCCTCGGCCAGGGCGTGGATGCCCGCCATGGACAGGACCATGATGAGCGCCAGGAGCATGGATACGGTCTTTTTCATTTCTGTGTTCCTCCTTGTTTATTTGTTCCGCGGGATCTTTCTCCGCGGAGGATAACATGGATCATCCCTTGACGGCGCCGATCATGATGCCGGTGACGAAATAGCGCTGCAGGAAGGGATACAGGATGATGATGGGGATGGTGGCGAACATGACGCAGGTGGCCTTGATGACCTCACCCGTCACATAGGTGGTGCTGCCGCCCTCGGCCAGGGTGGCGGCGTCGGAGGCCATGCCCATCAGGTAGTACAGCTTGAGCTGCAGGGGATAGTTGCGGGAGCTGGTCAGGTAGTACAGGGCGTCCCCGTAGGCGTTCCACCGGCCCACGGCGAAGAACAGGCACAGCGTCGCCAGCACCGGCGTGGACAGGGGCAGCACCACCCGGAACAGAACGCCCCAGTAGCTGGCGCCGTCCAGGAAGGCCGCCTCCTCCAGGGAATCGGGGATGGAGGCCTGGATGAAGGAGCGCAGGATGATGATGTTGTAGGCGCTGAAGGCCAGGGGCAGGATCAGGGACCAGAGGGTGTCCAGCATCTTCAGGTCGTTCATCAGCAGGTACTCCGGGATCAGGCCGCCGCCGAAATACATGGTGAACATGAACATGAAGGCGAAGACGCCGCGGCCCTTCAGGTCCTTCTTGGTGAGGGGATAGGCGGCCAGGACGGTCAATACCATGCCCAGCACCGTGAACGCCGCGGTGACCAGCACCGTGACCCCCAGGGAGCGCATCATGGAGGGGTCCTGGATCACCATTTTGTAGCCCTCCACGGAGAACTCCACGGGCAGGAAGAACACCTTCTGGCTGATGACCGCGCCGTTGGAGGACAGGCTCATGGCCATCACGTGCAGGAAGGGCAGCAGGCAGATGAGCCCCACGATGATGAGGATCACATGGATCACGATGTCGAACACCGTGCTGCCGACGGACTGCCTGATGGCTTTGCGGGTAGCTTTCGCTGTCATACCGTCACCCCCTTCAGATCAGGCCGCTCTCGCCCAGGGACTTGGCGATCCGGTCCGAGATCAGGATGAGGATCACGCCGATCACGTTCTGGAAGAGCCCCATGGCGGTGGCGTAGTGGTACTTGCCGTTAGCCAGGCCCACGCGGTAGATGTAAGTGGAGATCACGTTGGCGCTCTTCATGACCACGTAGGGGTTGCTCAGGGAGTTGACCCGCTCGAAGGAGGAGCCCAGGATGCGCCCTAAGTTCATGATGAGCAGGGTGACGATGGTGCCGCGGATGCCGGGCAGGGTGATGTGCCAGATCTTGGCGAAGCGGCCCGCGCCGTCCACCGTGGCCGCCTCGTACAGTTCGGCGGAGATGCCGGTGATGGCCGCCAGGTAGATGATGGTGCCCCAGCCCATGGACTGCCACACGCCGATGAAGATGTAGACCACCTGCCAGAGCAGATCGTCCTCCAGGAAGGGGATCTTTTTGCCCCCGGCGCCGGCGATCATGATATTGACCATGCCGGTCTCGGTGCGCAGCAGCATGATGAACAGGGACGCGATGATGACCCAGGACAGGAAGTGGGGCAGGTAGATCACGGTCTGGGTGATGCGTTTGAAGGACTTGGACCGCACCTCGTTGAGCATGATGGACAGGATGATCGGCATCGTGAAGCCGAAGAGCAGGTCCATAAGGTTCAGTTTGAGGGTCTGCAGGATCACGGTGACGGACTCGCTGCGGCTGAACAGGTACTCGAAATTCTTGAAGCCGTTCCAGTCGCTGCCCCAGATGCCCCGCATCATTTTGAAGTTCTTGAACGCCATCACCAGGCCGGTCATGGGCCAGTACTTGAACAGCAGGCAGAAGGCCATCGGCAGGGCCAGCATGGTGTACAGCGGCCAGTACCGGGCCATATAGCTGCCGAAAGAACGCTTCCCGGCCTTTGG
>CADCQZ010000360.1 GCA_902803675.1 uncultured Eubacteriales bacterium | reverse complement strand
TGGATCCCGACGGATACTACACTGCCGGCCGTCTGGTGACGATGGGCGTTGCCTGGAACATCGGCCTCGTTGATGAAGCGGATGCTCCCAAGACCTGGAATGACTTCCTGGATCCCAAGTGGAACAACCAGATCATCATGACCGACCCGTCCCAGGCGTCCACCACCAAGTACTGGATGGCGGCCATGATGCAGAGCCCCAAGTACGGCCGTGAGTATTTCGAGGCCCTGAAGGCCAACGGCGTGGAGCTGGAGAGCGGCACCACCGCCACCCACAACCGCGTGGCTGACGCCAGCTACCAGGTGGGCATCTGCCTGGACTACGTGTCCGCCAACCTGATCGCCGAGGGCTCCCCGATGATGTTCCACTACACCACCGAGGACGTCATCACCATGACCAGCCCCATCGCCATGATCAAGGGCTGCGCCAACGAGGACAACGCCAAGCTGCTGATGGACTTCATCCTGTCCAAGGAAGGCCAGGAAGTGCTGGTGGCCAACAACCTGGTCTCCGTGCGTGACGACGTGGAGATGAAGGTGGATACCTCCGCCATCGCCGCCGTCAACATGGAAGTGGACTACACCGACCTGGGCCTCAACCTGCAGAACTACCTGGACGCCTTCAACCAGATCTTCGACAAGTGATCCTTGGACCGTCACGGGGCATGCTTTCCTTTCACCGGCGGGCATGCCCCGCTTTTTGTATCGGTATATCGTCCGTAAAGGAGAATGAGAATGGCCAATGTGAAATTTGACGATATCACCTTCCGGTACGGCAGCAACACGGTGCTGGAGCACTTTTCCCTGGAGGTGGAGTCCGGGCGGATCGTGTGCCTGGTGGGCCCCTCCGGCTGCGGCAAGACCACCCTGGTGCGCGCCCTCCTGGGCCTCATCAAGCCCGAGACCGGCACCATCTCGGTGGGGGACCGGGTGCTCTTCGACGCGAAAAAGCGGGTGAACGTGCCCGCGGAAAAGCGCAATATCGGCATCGTGTTCCAGGACTACGCCGTGTGGCCCCACATGACCGTGCTGGAAAACGTGAGCTATCCGCTTAAAAAGCAGCGCCTGCCCAAAGACATGATCCGCCAGCGGGCCATGAAGGCCCTGGAGCAGGTGCGCATGACGGAGTACGCCAACCATCTGCCCAACCAGCTCTCCGGCGGCCAGCAGCAGCGCGTGGCCATCGCGCGCGCCCTGGTGGTGGACTCCGAGGTGCTGGTGATGGACGAGCCTATCACCAACCTGGACGCCAAGCTGCGCGAGGAGATGCTGCTGGAGATCCGCATGATCCAGAAGCGCATCAACGCCACGATCCTCTACATCACCCACGACCAGCAGAGCGCCCTGCAGCTGTGCGACAAGATGGCCATCATGGAGCAGGACGGCACGCTGTGCCAGTACGGCACGGACGAGGAGATCATCCTGCGGCCCGCGAACCGCTTCACCTTCGAGTTCATCGGCGTGAGCAACTTCATCCCCCTCGTGTACGGCCCCAAGGGCCTGTGCCTCAACTGCGGCCTGAGCATCCCCTATCCGGGGGAAGTGCCCGCGGAGGCGGCCCGCGGCGGGTATGACCTGGGCGTGAGGCCCAACGACGTGGTGTTCGATCCGGAGAGCCCGCTCAAGGCGAAGGTGGATTCAAGGGTGTTCCTGGGCAGCGAGTACAACTATTTCCTCTCCCTGGGTGAAAAGCAGATCCGGGTGCAGCAGAGCATGCTGGACGCCCGCACCCTGGGCGTGGCGGACGAGGGAGCGCAGGTGGGCATCCGGTTCCTCAACGCCCGCTTCTACCCCACAGTGAAGGGAGGCGCGAAGGCATGAAAAAGATCGGCGGTGTCAGCGCCGAGCTGGCCGCGGTGGACGGGCGCAAACGCCTGAACATGGACAAGGTGATGACGGCGGTGTGCTTCGTGCTGCTGCTCATCATCGTGGTCATCCCCATCGTGATGATCATCTACAACGCCTTCTTCAACGAGGGCAAGCTGGAGATCGACATGTTCGTCCAGCAGGTCACCGAGACCAAGAACCTGGAGGCCATGTGGAACACCCTGCAGATCGCCGTGTTCGCCACCATCCTGGGCACGGTGATGGGCGTGTTCTACGCCTGGCTCCTGGGCCGCAGCGATATCCCCGCCAAGGGCCTGATGCGGGCGCTGTTCAACATCCCCTACATGTTCCCGCCCTTCCTGGGCGCCATGGCCTGGGACATGATGTTCAACGGCCGCTCCGGCTACATCAACAAGTGGCTGGTGCAGCTGTTCAACCTCAAGTCCATGCCCATCAACATCAACTCCGTGTGGGGCATCGTGTTCGTGGAAGTGAGCTATTACTTCCCCTTCGTGTTCATGCAGGTGGTCAGCGCCCTGGAGCGCATGGACCCCACCCTGGAGGAATCCGCCCGCATCGCCGGCGCCCGGCAGCACCAGGTGATCTGGAAGATCACCCTGCCCCTGATGAAGCCGGCCATCTCCGCGGGCGCGCTGCTCATCCTTACCACGTCCCTGGCCCATTTCGGCGTGCCCTCCATCCTGGGCTACGCCAAGGGCATCTACACCCTGCCCACGAGGATCTACGCCGTGATCTACAATTCCGGCGGGTCCTTTGACGGCATCCGTCAGGGCGCGGCCCTGAGCGTCATGCTGGTGGTGGTGGTGGCGGCGGCCCTGATCCTGCAGAACAGGATCCTCTCCTCCGGCAGCTACGACATCATCAAGGGCAAGTCCATGCGGCCCACCCTCATCAAGCTGCGCGGGGCGAAGCTGCCGCTGTTCCTGCTGGCCATCCTCACGCTGGTGTTCATCGTGATCGTGCCCCTGCTCATGATCGTGCTCATCTCCTTCCTCAAGGCCTACGGCCTGCCGCTGGAGTTCAAGAACTTCACCTTCGCCCAGTACGAGAAGGTGTTCAGCGCCAACGGCACCATCGCCTCCATCCGCAACTCCCTGTTCGTGTCCATCACGGCGGGCATCATCTGTATGTTCCTGGGCACGCTGGTGGCCTACGTGGTACAGAAGATCCGGCCCAAGGGCAAGGGCGTGCTGGAGGTCATCTCCATGCTGCCCTACGCCATCCCCGGCACGGTGCTGTCCATCGGCGTGATCCTGGCCTGGAGCGG
>CADCQZ010000359.1 GCA_902803675.1 uncultured Eubacteriales bacterium | reverse complement strand
GGAAACATTTTCAGGGAATACGCCAAACTGAACTGGGCCCCTCTGGCGCTCGGCGTCGTGATCGTCGGGCTGGAAGTCGGCTGGATCTACGCGTACAAGGCCGGATGGCAGGTGAGCACCGGCTTTATCGTCCAGAGCGCTTTCCTGGCCGTGGTCCTGCTGCTGGTCGGATATCTCCTGTATCATGAAAAACTGACCTGGAACAAGATCGTCGGCGTCGTCATCTGCCTGGCGGGGCTGGTGTTCATCAACCTGAAGTGAGGACCGTGTCATACTGCAGCGCCGCCAAAACGGGCGGCGCCTGCTTTATGCCGTTCGGGACAGCGCACTGTCTCATCACAAAAATGCGGCAGCATTATCTCCATGCTGCCGCATCGCAAGAGGCCTTGGATCACTTGCCCATGAGCTCGTCGATCTCTTCCTTGGCGGCCTCCGGATCCAGGCCGTCCTCCTGTTCCAGCTCTTTGACCATGAGCTGAACATCATCGGAAGCCTCAGGCTGTTCCGCGGTTTTTTCGCGCTCATCCTTCTTTTTGCCCTGGACCCGGGGATGGACGCTCTGCACGTCGCTCATGGGATAAGTCTTCAGTTCCGTCTCGTCCCCTTTGGGGATACGCACGGTCACGGTCTCCTTGAGGACGGACTGGGCGGTCACGGTGCCCGGGCCGTCGGGCGTCATCACGTCCCGGCCGATCTTGGGCATCTTTTTATGGACGGACTCGTACTGATCCTCCTCGTATTTCAGGCAGCACATCAGCCTGCCGCACACGCCGGAGATCTTGGTGGGATTCAGGCTCAGGCCCTGCTCCTTGGCCATCTTGATGGACACGGGCTGGAAATCCCCCAGGAAAGTGGAGCAGCACAGGGGCCGCCCGCAGGCGCCCAGGCCGCCCAGCATCTGGGCCTCATCCCTGACGCCGATCTGCCTGAGCTCGATGCGGGTGTGGAACACGCTGGCCAGGTCCTTCACCAGGGCCCGGAAGTCCACCCGCTTATCCGCGGTGAAATAGAAGAGGATCTTGCTGCCGTCGAAGGTATACTCGCAGTCCACCAGTTTCATGTCCAGCTTGTGGATCGCCACCTTCTCCGCGCAGATCTTCAGCGCCTTCTTTTCCTTTTCCCGGTTGTCCTTGAGGCGCTTGAGGTCCTCATCGGTGGTGACGCGGATCACGTTCTTGAGAGGAGCGGCCAGGCTCTCGTCGGATATCTGGGCCCTGCCCGTGACCACCTCGCCGTATTCCATGCCCCGCGCGGTCTCGACGATCACGCCGTCACCGGCGTTGACCTCGATCTGGCCCGGATCAAAATAGTACAGTTTCCCCATATTGCGGAAACGAACACCCACTACTGTTGCCATAAAGCTCTTTCCTCCATGATGATGCGCATGATGTTCTCGGCCTCGATCATCCAGGACACATTGGACGCCCGGTACCGCGCCGCCTCCACCACACACTCGAATATCTTTTCAAGGCTCCGGACGGGCGCTGAGGCCCAGTCGGGGCCGAACAGCTTTTCAGCCTCCCCCGTGTTATCAGCGGCCCTGAGCCTGATCAAAAGGGCCAGGTGCTCCTGCAGGAGCTTCAATTCTGCCCTGTCCATTTCCTTCTGCGCCTTGAGCGCCGAGAGAGCCGCCTGGATATCGGCGGTGGAGCGCACGCTGAAAAAAGTTTCCGTCACCGTCTGCCCCGCCTGCAGGGCCTGCCTGCTGCCGCACAGATCGATGGCGGCGCCCAGGCTCCCGCCCGCCATTTCGCTGGCCCGTTCCGCCTCTTGACGGGGATAGCCCTTCTCAAGGAGCACTTTCAGGATCCTCTCCGGGGGCCAGAGGGGGGCATGGATCACAGCGCAGCGGGAAATGATGGTGGGCAGGACGGCGAACAGCCTGTCCGCCGTGAGGATGAACCAGGTATTGTCGTCCGGCGGATCCTCCAGGGTCTTCAGAAGGGCATTCTGCGCCTGGGGTGTCATCAGATCCGCGTCGTGGATCAGTACCACGCGCCTGCCCGCCTCCAGGGAGGAGCGGGACGCCGCTTCGATGACGCTTTCCGTGACGGCTTTGACACCGATGGACTTCCGGCCTTTGGGCATGGAAAGGCGGATCAGGTTCTCGTGACTGATGCCCTTGGCGATGCGCCGGCAGGACCGGCACTGCCCGCAGGGCTTCACATCTCCTTCCCCGCGGCAAAGAAGCCCCTTGGCCCACTCCAGGGACAGGGTCTTTTTGCCCACCCCGGGGATCCCCGTCAGCAGCACCGCTCTGGGGAAATTCCCGTAATCCACCGGCCCGCCGTTCAGGCCGAATCCGTCATCCAGATGCAACGCGGCCTCCGAAGATCAGTACTTGATGAACTGCTCCACGCTGAGCACGAACACCGTGGCGCTGCCCACCGTCACCTCGATGGGATAGTTCATGTAATGGTCGGAGGGCCCGCCCATCACCACGGGACTGGAAGCCACCTGGCGGCGGCTCTTGCAGATCTTCTCGATGATGCCCAGGCACACGGAGAACCTTTCCTCGCTGACGCCCACCAGGAGCGTGGTGTTCCCGGAGCGCAGGAAACCGCCGGTGGTCGCCAGTTTGGTGGCGCTGAACCCTTCGTTCATGAGTTCGGCGATGAGCCGGGACGCGTCCTCATCCTGTACGATCGCGATGATCAGCTTAGTCGGCATATGTCTCATTCCTTTCTGATAGATCAGATCCCGGTGAGTATCCCTGTCACGAAACGCGCGAACTGTTCACGGACCCGTTTGCCCGTCTCCACCACTTCATGATGCTCAAGGGGCGCGGCGCTGATGCCGGCGGCCATATTGGTGATGCAGCTGATGCCCATCACGCGGATGCCCGCGTGCCGCGCCGCGATCACTTCCGGCACCGTGCTCATGCCCACCGCGTCGGCTCCCAGGATCCTGAGCATCCTGATCTCCGCGGGCGTTTCATAGCAAGGGCCGGAGAGCATGCAGTACACGCCCTCTTTGAGGTCCAGCGCCTGATCCTCCGCGACGTTCCGCGCCAGGGAGATCAGGTCACGGTCATACGCGAAAGACATATCCGGGAAGCGGGGCCCGAGATCATCCAGATTGGGGCCGATCAGGGGATTGTTCCCGGAGAGGTTGATATGGTCCGTCAGCAGCATCAGGCACCCGGGATAAAAGCCGGGATTGACGCCGCCGGCGGCGTTGGTGAGGATGAGGTTCTCAATGCCCAGGCGCGCCAGGAGCCTGACGGGCATGACCACCTGCTGCATGCTGTAGCCCTCATAATAGTGGAACCTGCCGCTGAGCACGATCACTTTTTTGTTTCCGACGCGGCCCACGATCATTTTGCCCGCGTGACCGGGCACCGTGGACACGGGAAAGCCGGGGAACATGCTGTAGGGAAATTCCCGCGCGTCCGTGAGGCTGCTGCCGTAATCTCCCAGGCCGGAACCCAGTACCACGGCGGTATCCACATCCTTCACATCGTCACGGAGGATCTCGGCGGCCTTAAAAAGCGCCCTCGTCATATCGGTATTCATTCGGCACCTCCCAGATCGTTGAGAAAGGACTCCGCCCCGAAGCGCTCCTCATACCCGAAGAAGTCGCTGACCGTGGCGGCGATGTCCGCGAAGGTCGCCCGGGTGCCCAGGTCCTTTGACCCGGTCATTTTCCGGGACCAGCACAGAAGCGGGATGTACTCACGGGTGTGGTCCGTGCCGTGATGGGTCGGATCGCAGCCGTGATCGGCGGTGATGATCAGAAGATCCTCCGGGCCGAGCTTGTCCATGATCTGCGGCAGCACACGGTCGAACTCGTTGAGCGCTTCCGCGTATCCCTTCACGTCCCTGCGGTGGCCGTAGATCATATCCGTATCCACCAGATTGACGAAAAGCAGCCCGTCAAAAGGCTGGTCCAGATACTCCAGAGTGGACAGGATGCAGGCCGGGTTCCCGGCGGAATGGACGGACCGGGTCAGGCCCCGCTCCGCGAAGATGTCCTCGATCTTGCCCACGCCCCACACATCCTTCCCGTGGCCGGAGAGCAGATCCAGCACTGTCGGCGCCACGGGCTCCAGGGAAAAATCCTTCCTGCCCGGAGTGCGTTTGAAGTGCCCCTTCCCGCGGCCGACGAAGGGCCTGGCGATCACCCGGCCCACCCCGTGCTCGCCCTGGAGCATGGCGCGGGCGGTGCGGCAGTAATCGTAGAGCTGCTCCAGCGGGATGATCTCCTCATTGCAGGCGATCTGGAACACGCTGTCCGCGGAAGTATACACGATGGGATATCCGGTCCTTAAATGCTCCTCACCCAGTTCGTCCAGGATCACCGTGCCCGAAGCGGGCTTGTTGCCGATGACCTTCCGGCCGATCAGGCCTTCGAACTGAGATATCACTTCCGGCGGGAACCCGTCCGGATAAGTGGGGAACGGCCGGTCCAGGGTGATGCCGGCGATCTCCCAGTGCCCCGTGGTGGTGTCCTTGCCCCGGGACTTTTCCATGCAGCGCCCGAAAGCGCCCACGGGCTTCAGAGCGGCCGGGATCCCGATGCCCTGGATATTCCCCAGGCCCATATCGATCATATGGGGCACATGGAGGTATCCGCTCTCATAGACATGGCGGAGGGTGTTCGCGCCCCGGTCCCCATAATCGGCGGCGTCCGGCAGCTCACCGGCTCCGACGGAATCCAGCACGATGATAACGGCTCTTTTCATCATTCATCCCTCCACAGTATCCAAATGGTGCCCCGGTCACTTATGCAGCTTTTTGGCTCCGCCGATCGTGGCCTGGGACAGGATCTCCGATTTGAAAGCGTAGTCGTTCTGCTTTTTGTCCTCCAGCGCCCGGAAAGCGATGTCCACCAGGCGGTCGATCATATCCGGGTATTTGAGGCCGGAGGCTTCCCACAGGTAGTAGGCCATGGAGCCGGGGATGGTGTTGATCTCGGTGATGTAGTAGTCTTTCGTCTCCCGGTCCAGCATGAAATCGATGCGCACGACGCCCTTGCAGTCCAGCTTCGTGAACACTTCAAGGCTCAGTTCCCTCAGCTTTTGGGTCAGTTCCTCCCCGATCGGGGCCGGGACCTGCCGCTTCAGGCCGGCCATGCCTTTGCTGCCCACGAGGTATTTTTCATTATAATCCAAAAAGTCAGCGCTGCCAACATTTGGCATCTCCAGCACCGACGCTTCCGCCTCCGCACCGTAACCCAGCACGGAACAGTTGACCTCGATGGGATCGTTCAATGCCTTTTCCACCAGCGCCTTGCGGTCGAAAGAGAAGGCGGTCTCAAGGCTCTCCCTGAGCTGTTCCCTGTCCCTGGCCCGGCTCACGCCGATGGAAGAGCCCAGGCAGGCGGGCTTGACGAACACCGGCAGGGGCATCTGTTTGATCAGCTCGTCGATGTACCCTTCCCTGTCCTTCTCATATTCGGACCTGAAGGCCACTGTGCCCGGAAGCACCGGGAAGCCGCAGCCCCGGAAGAAGAGCTTCATGGCCGCCTTGTCCATCCCCACCGCCGAAGCGCACACGCCCGTGGAGGTATAGGGGATGTCCGTCAGCTCGAACAGGCCCTGCAGGGTGCCGTCCTCTCCGTGGAGCCCGTGGAACACCAGCACCGCGCAGTCGATCCTGGCGGCGACGCTCTCCGTTTCCCGGCCGAAGATCCCCTTGCGCTCCCGGTGCAGAAGAGCGCCGGAATTGACCGTCATGTCCAGGCTGACCCGGGTCAGGTCCTTATCGTAGGGATCAAAGGGGGTGTAGCACTTGATGTCGGTGAGCTTGCTCCCCGTGTACCAGGTGCCGTCGTGAGAAATGTACACCGGCACCACGTCGTATTTTTCCTTGTCGATGTTCCGGATCAGCTGCAGGGCGCTGATGACCGATACATCGTGCTCGCAGCTGCGGCTGCCGAAGAAAACGCCCAGCGTCTTTTTACTCGTCATAATGGACCCCCGTCAGATATTCAAGCGTAATTGTCCGGCAGATCGTTCTCGTAGAGCACCACATCTCCGGGCTGTTCGATGGAACGCAGATACTTCACGGCGTCATTGAGGCTCCCGAACAAATGGATCCTGTCCGCCGGGAAACTCTCCTGAAGAAGCCCCTCCCGGATGGGCAGAGTGTGCTTTTCACCCACCAGGAGCACCTCATCCGCGCAGGAGGCCATCCTGACGCCGAAGGCTTTGTTGTACTCATCCTCGTCCTTTCCCAGCTCCACCATGCCCGGCGTCACCACCACGCGGCGGCCGGAGAACAGTTTGAGCGTGTCCAGAGCCAGTGAACTGGAAACGGGATTGGAATTGAAGGCGTCGTCGATCACCGTGATGCCGCCCGCGCCGGAAACGAGCTGCATCCGGTGCTCCACGGGCCGGAGCCTTGATATCCCGCGCCGAAGCTGGCTGAGACTGACGCCCATTTTTTTCGCCAGGGCGGCGCACGCGGTGATGTTGTCGATATTCATCCTTCCCAGCAGACCGGTGGAGCAGTGCAGCACTTCTTCCTCGTCCCTGAAATGGATATCGAAGTGACTGCCGCTGCCGTCGCAGGCGATCTGATCGGCCCAGGCGTCATCCCCCTCGCGGCCGGAAAGGATCGTGTCCACGCCCGTCGTGCGCTCGTACAGCCCTTTCACCCGGGCGCCGTCATCCATGAATACCGCCAGGCCGTCCGGAGGCAGGGCGCGGATCAGGTCGTACTTCGTTTCGGCGATCCTGTCCACCGTGCCGAAGGTGTCCAGATGCTGGGCGCCCACGGCCGTGAGCATGCCGATCTGAGGCTTCACCAGACGGCACAGCTCCCTTATGTCTCCCCGGTGGCGGGCGCCCATCTCGGCGATGAACACCTGGTGCCCCGGCTGCAGCCGTTCCCGGATCACGCGGCACAGGCCCATCGGCGTATTGAAGCTGCCCGGCGTGGTGAGCACGGAGTACTTCTCCTTAAGGAGGGTCTCCAGGATGAACTTGTTGCTGGTCTTCCCGAAGCTGCCGGTGATGCCGATACGGATGAGGCCGTCCCTGGAAAGCAGGATCTTCCGGGCCGACCGGAAATAGAACTCATAAATGCCCCGCTCCACGGGCCAGACGGCCGCGGCCCCCAGGGCCAGAACGCACGGGGACAGGGCCGCGAGAAGCACGGACGGGGCGAAGCTCCCGAACAGGAAAGCCGCCCCGATGTGCAGGGCCAGAGCGACGATGGCATAACTCACGCACAGGCGCTTGACCCGCGCGGTGAATTTGAGCGGCTTTTTGCCGGGGTGAGCCGCGTCCGATCGGTAAACGAAAAGGCCCGCGCCGATCAGAGCGAGGGCAAGGACGCCCCGCAGCCAGGGCAGCCCCAAAAGGGTCAGCAGCCTCAGGACCGCCGCGGCGCCCGCCAGGATGACAAAGCGCAGGAAGGCTTTCTCCTTCTGCCGCGAAAGCGCGCGGAAATAGCCCCTGAACTGGTAGCTCTCCAGCTGGAAAAAGTGCAGGCAGCGCCTGGATGAAAGCAGGGCGCACACCCCCACGCACAGGGGCACGATCAGGCAGTCGATCCACCGGGCAAACGTCATCTTGATAAACCTCCGCTGTTTTCAGGCGGGCACAGGATCAGGCCTTGTCAGTCAGGAAAGCGTCGGCGATCTTAAGAAAGCGCGGGTACTGCTTCAGGAACGCGAAATGGTCGTCCCCCTCGAAGACCACGAGCCCCGCGTCGGGGATCTCCTTTTCCATCGTCTGCCCCATCCACAGGGGCGTCTCGGTGTCAAGCTCCCCCCAGATGAGGAGCGTGGGCGCCTTGATCTGACTCAGGAGGGGCGTCAGGTCCTCACTGATGACCCTGACGAAGGTCTCGCGCATGGCGGGCACCAGGGCTTTATAATCCGCAGAGCCGTACTTGTCCCGCAGGGCGTCCAGGAGCTTTTCCGTCACCCCGGCCATGAGCGGCAGGCGCCCCGCTTTCAGCAGGAGCTCTTTTCTGCGGCGGTACGCGTCGGCCTTTTTCTGCTTCTCCGGGTCGGCTTTCGGGCGGATGCCGGCGCAGCCGCAGAGGATGAGTTTATCGATCCTCTCCGGATGACGGGACGCGAGATACAGCGCCACACGGCCGCCGAAGGAATGAGCCACCACGACGCAGCGGCCGATCCCGAGACTGTCCAGCAGCCGGAGCACGCCCTCGGCGTACTCCCCCACCCCCCAGGGCACCGGCGGGACCGCGGACCGGCCGTGCCCGGGAAAATCCAGGGTCACCAGCCGGAAGCGCTCCATGCCCTTTAAGATCGGGGCGAAGATATCGCCCGTGCATCCCCAGCCGTGGAGGAAGAGCACGGTGCGGCCGTCGGCCGCGCCCGAAATATCATAATGCCAGAGGCAGTCATTGATCGAAATGTCCATCTTGATCCCTGATCATCCAGATATAGCGGTATTTGCACCTTGATCCCTGGCACGCCGAGCGGAACTTGAGGGGAACAGGCGCTTTACGCTCCGGGACACAGCCCAGATTTTCACAGGTCTTCCGGGAAGCCATGTTGGTATCGTCCGTGGTGATGACGGCGGAGGTGATGCCCTGGCCGGACAGGTAATCGCCGAGCAGGGCGCAAGCCGCGCGCGCGTACCCGTGGCCCCGGTATTTTTCGTTGATCCGGTACCCCACGTGCCCCAGATAGTACAGAAGGGGGCTCTCGCCGTACCGGAAACTGATGTACCCGATGGCGCGATGGCTGCGCCTGAGGCAGATGTCGAACACCACGGAAAAACGGATGCCGTTCTCCTCGTCCGTCTCGTCCCGTCCGCTCAGGCGCAGCTCGATCGTGTCATCCCATCTGACAGCCTTGCGCTGAAAGAGAAACATCGATCCCTCAGAGGGCGCTGACCAGCTCCAGGGTGTCCCTGGCGATGGCGATCTCCTCGTTGGTGGGGATCACCAGCACCTTGACCTTGCTGTCGGGCGCGGAGATGTCGATCTCCTTGCCGGTGACTTTGTTCTTTTCAAGATCGATCTTGGCGCCGAGATACTCAAAGCCTTCCATCACGCGCCTGCGCAGTTCGGCGTTGTTCTCGCCGATGCCGGCGGTGAAGACGATCACGTCCACGCCGTTCATGGCCGCGGCGTAGGCGCCGATATACTTGCGGATGCCGTAGACCAGCATGTCCCTGGCGATGATGGCGCGCTCGTTGCCCTGATCGGCCGCGGCGTCCACGTCGCGCATGTCGCTGGAAACACCGCTGATGCCCAGCAGGCCGCTCTTTTTGTTGCAGATCGTGAGCATCTCGTCCGGAGTGATATGGTCGTTGTTGCAGACATACTGCACCACGGAAGGATCCATGCTGCCGCAGCGGGTGCCCATCAGCACGCCCTCAAGAGGCGTGATGCCCATGGAGGTGTCCACGCACCTGCCCTTGTCCACGGCGCACAGGGAGGAGCCGTTGCCCAGATGGCAGGTGATGGTCCTGATGTCCTCGGGCTTCACGCCCAGGAATTCGGCGGTGCGCTTGCTGACATAGCGGTGGCTGGTGCCGTGGAAACCGTAGCGGCGCACCTTGAGCCGGTCATAGTATTCCATGGGCAGGCCGTACAGGTAGGCCTTGGGAGGCATGGTCTGATGGAAGGCGGTGTCGAACACGGCCACCATGGGAGTGCCGGGCATGACGGCCTGGCAGGCCTTGATGCCCATCAGGTTGGCCGGATTGTGCAGCGGGCCCAGGGGGATGTTCTCCTCGATGGCGTCCATGACAGCCTGATCGATCACCACGGACTCGGTGAAATTGGCGCCGCCGTGCAGCACCCGGTGGCCCACCGCGGAGATCTCGCTCATGCTCTTCACCACGCCGTGCTCGGGATCTGTCAGGGCTTCCAGCATGTACTCGCAGGCCTTGACATGATCCTTCATGGGCTGGTTCACTTCGAAGACCTTGCCGGCAGCCTTCTGGATCAGGTGGCTGCCCTCGATGCCGATGCGCTCCACCAGGCCCTTGGCCAGGGTGCTTTCGTCATCCATGTCGATCAGCTGGTACTTAAGAGAGGAGGAACCCGCGTTGACGATAAGAATCTTCATATGAACTCTACTTCCGACGATTTGCATTTATATCCTCATTATAATATCGATAGAGAGAATTTTCAAGGCGTCATTGCGCCTTCTCGGCCAGGAGCGCCGCGATATCGCCGCTGCGCTTCATGAAGGCCCGGAGCTGGTCCCCCTCCAGGGGCCTGGAGCTCAGGCGCGCCAGGTCGTAGAGCTGCTGGCAGAGCATGTTCCGCACAGTTTCGTCGGTCATGCCGGCGATGGCGCGGACCGTGTCCGAGGAAGTATTGAGCACCAGTTTGTATTTCTCCGGCAGGGAGAAGTTCTGCCCGTACATGACGCTCATCTCCCTGTAGCGGCGCAGCTGCTCGTCCTCCAGGAGCAGAAGGGGCAGATCCTTATCCGACAGGGCTTCGCCCGTGACCTCCAGTTCCGGCTGGGACAGGGCCTCACGGAAGATGCCGGTGAGCTTTTCCGTGTCCAGGGGCTCCCCGGCCGCGCCCTCGTCCTTCAGGCCGTCGATGCCCGCGTCCACGCGGACGAATTTGAGCTTGTCATCGGCGCCCTCCATCTCAAGGAAGGACATGAAGTTCACGTCGATCAGAGTATCCATCACCACCACATCGATCCCGCGGGCCCGGTAGAGCGCCACGGACACAGCCTGGCGGCTGGCCTCGGTGGTGTAGACCACGGCGGATTCCACCTTGTCACGGTTCCTGGCGCGGTACTCATCCAGGGTGAGATACTCGCCCTCGGTGGTCTTGAAGATCAGGATATCCTTGACCATGTCGTAGAAGCGGCGGTCCTTGATGCAGCCATACTTGATGAAGGGATGGATATCGTCCCAGTAGGTGTTGTACTGGTCCGGCTGGTCCTTGTGGATGGCCAGCAGCTTGTCCGCCACCTTTTTGGTGATGTGCTGGGACAGCTTGCGCACATAGCCGTCGTTCTGCAGGAAGGAGCGGGACACGTTGAGGGGCAGGTCCGGGCAGTCGATGACGCCCTTGAGCAGCATCAGGAACTCGGGGATGACTTCCTTGATGTTGTCGGCCACGAACACCTGCCGGTTGAACAGCTTGATCTGGCCTTCCTGGCCGCCCAGATCCTTGCGGAGCTTGGGGAAATACAGGATGCCCTTGAGGTTGAAGGGATAATCCACGTTCAGATGGATCCAGAACAGGGGCTCATCGAACACATTGAAGAGCTTCCGATAGGTCTCCTTATACTCGTCCTCGGTGCAGTCCTTCGGATTTTTGAGCCACAGGGGATGGGTATCGTTGATGAGTTCCGGCCCCTTGGGCTCGGCGTCCTTGTCCTCTTCGGAGCTTTCCGCCTTCGGCGGTTTGATCTCCTCCAGATAAATGGGCACGCTCATGTAGCCGCAGTACTTTTCAAGCACCTCGCGCACGCGCCACAGGTCCAGGAAATCCTTTTCCTCCTCGGCGATGTGCAGCACCACGGTGGTCCCGCGCTCCTGCCTGCCGCCGGGGCCCATCTCAAAGCTCATGCCGTCCTTGCTCTGCCAGAGCACGGGCTCGGCCCCTTCCTGCCAGGACAGGGTATCGATGGTCACCAGGTCGGCCGCCATGAAGGCGGAATAAAAGCCCAGGCCGAAATGGCCGATGATGCCGTTCTTGTCGTCGTCGGAATAATTCTTCAGGAATTCCTCGGCGCCGGAGAAGGCGACCTGGTTGATGTAACGGGTGACCTCGTCGGCGGTCATGCCCACGCCGTTGTCGCTGAAGCGCAGCTCGCCGGCTTCCCTGTCCACCGTGACGGTCACGCGCAGGTCCTCATCCTTCAGGTCCGGCGAAGCCATCCTCAGTTTGGTGATGGCGTCGCAGCCGTTGGCGGTCAGCTCACGGATGAAAATGTCCTTATCGGAATAGAGCCAGCGCTTGATGACCGGCATGATATTCTGAGCGTGGATCGAGATCTTGCCTTTTTTCATTGTCGATGCCTCCGATCGTAAAAGAAATACTTGAGGCGCGCGTGATGCTGCTCATATGCGCGCCAAATGATATTATACCACTTCAGGCGCCCGCCGGCGCAACAAAATCACTCCTTGAGGAGGGCGTTCAGGTCTTTTTCCGCGGCCTCCCAGCGCTGATAGGCCGTATCAAGGGCCTCCCGCAGCGCGCGGTATTCCCCTGTGGCCTTCAGGCTCTTTTCCCTGTCGGTGGCCACCTCGGGCCGGGACAGGAATTCTTCCATCTGAGCGATCTTTTCCTCAAGCTCTGCCACGGCCTTCTCGGCCTGACCGACCTCCGCCTTCGCGGCCTTGAGCCGGTCCGCCTCCAGGCGCTGACGGCGTTTCTCCTTCTGCTGAGCCGTCCTGTTGACGCCGGGCGCAACGTCGTCCGCTCCCTGGGCCCGGCGGGTGAGATACTGCTGGTACTCGCTGTAATTGCCGTTGAACTGATCGATCCCGTCCCGACGCATGATGAGGAGCCTGGACGCGAAACGGTCGATGAAATAACGGTCATGGGAAATGGCCAGGATCGTGCCGGGATAATCCTCCAGGACGGATTCCAGCACCTCGCGGCTGTCCGCGTCCAGGTGGTTGGTGGGCTCGTCCAGGAGGAGCACATTGTCCTTCCTGAGCATCAGCTCCGTCAGGAGCACCCGGCCGCGCTCGCCGCCGGACAGGGTGGCGATGGGCTGGAACACCTCCTCGCCCGTAAAGAGGAACAGGCCCAGGGCGCTGCGCACCTCGGTCTGGGACAGGCGCACGAACCGGTCCCACACCTCGCGCAGGATGGTCTTGTCCTCATGAAGATCGGCCTGGAGCTGGTCGTAGTAGCCCAGGTCCACGTTGGCGCCCCAGCGGACGAAACCGGCATCGGGCTTTTCGATCCCCATCAGGCACTTGAACAGCGTGGTCTTCCCGATCCCGTTGCGGCCCATCAGGGCTACCCTGTCCCCCGCCTTGAGCTGGAAGCTGATGTGATCGAAAAGGGGCCTGTCACCGAAGGATTTTTCGTAATCCCTCACGTCCAGCACGTCCTCGCCGGTCTTCCTGCGGATATCGAAACTGAAGCGGATGTGCTGGTCGCTCTCCGGACGCTCCAGGCGCTCGATCTTGTCCAGCGCCTTCTGCCGGCTCTCGGCCCGCTTGATGGATTTTTCGCGGTTGAAGCTCCTGAGCCGGGCGATCACCTTCTCCTGGCGCTCGATCTCCGCCTGCTGGAGCTGATAGGACCGCATCCTGGATTCGAAGCGCTCGGCGCGCTGAGTGATATAGGATGAATAATTGCCGGTATAATCCTCCGACGCGCCGCCGACGATCTCATGGATCCGGGTGCAGACCCTGTCCAGGAAATACCGGTCATGGCTCACGACGATCACCGCGCCGGGGTACTGGGACAGATAATCCTCCAGCCAGGTGAGCGCTTCCAGGTCCAGATGGTTGGTGGGCTCGTCCAGGAGCAGCACATCCGGTTCCTCCAGAAGGAGCCGGGCCAGGCAGAGCCTGGTGAGCTCGCCGCCGGACAGGGTGGACGCCTCCTGTTCCCACTTATCCTTCGCGAAGCCCATGCCGACGAGCGCCCCCTGCACCAGGGAACGCCACATGTAGCCTTTGGAGTTCTCGAACAGGGCCATCAGGCGGGTATACTCCCGCATGGCCGATTCCAGCTCCGGGCCGCCGGCGTGCTCCATCGACTTTTCCAGAGCGCGGAGCTTTTCCTCCGTTCTCTGTACGGGCGCGAAGACCTCCTCCAGCACCCGGATCACGGTCATGCCATCGGGCGGACGGTACTGCTGCTCCAGATAGCCGATCCTGCAGCCGTTTTTGACGGAACAGAGCCCTTCGTCGATGGATTCACGGCCCGCTATCATCCGCAGCAGAGTGGATTTCCCGCACCCGTTCGCGCCGACCAGGCCCATCCTCTCACCCGTCTGCAGGGTGAAGGATACCCGTTTTAGGACCGGCTTGCCGGCAAAAGATTTTTGGACATTCTCCAGGGTGAGTTCGATCATCGTCGATACCAAATAAAAGGGCCGACTCACGTCAGCCCTTTATGATCCTTTCAGCGGTCGTCAGGATACGAAAAGCATGATGATCGCCAGCCCGACGAACACACCGGCGGAGATCTTGGTGATCAGCGCCAGCTTGGCCTCCAGGGTGGCATTCTTGCTCTTGCCGAAGAAAGTCTCGCTGCCGCCGCTCAGAGCGCTCATGCCGTCGGAATCAGAGGACTGCATCAGCACGGAAACGACCAGCACGATGGAAGAAAGTATCAGACAAATGTTGATGATGATCTGGATCGCAGTCATAACTAAACACCCTCCTTGATATTGCATTGGCTATAATATCACATCGATATGGAAAAAACAAGGGTTTTTTATCATGAGATATCTGACTCGGCCGGTGCCCGGCCCGGACTTATTTCAGGGCTTCGTGGGCCTCGCGCACCAGGGACCGCATGAAGTCCCTGTCCAGGCGCGGGCCCTCCCCGGCGACGATATGGGCCAGGAACTCGATATTGCCCGCCGGGCCCTTGATGGGCGAATAGGTAAAGCCGCTGACCCGCCAGGAGATGGAATCCACGAAAGCCTCCACCTCCGAGAGCACATCCGTGTGGGTGCTCTCCTCCCGCACGACGCCGTGCTTGCCCACGAGCCCCTTTCCCGCTTCGAACTGGGGCTTGATCAGGGAGACGATCTGCCCCTCCCGCCCGATGATGCCGGTCACGGCGGGCAGGATGAGCTTGACCGAGATGAACGACACGTCCATCACCGCCAGGGCCGGACGGACGGGAAAGTCCTCCGGCTTTAAGTACCGGGCGTTGGTCCGCTCCATGACGGTGACCCGGTCGTCGTTCCTCAGCCGCCAGTCCAGCTGCCCGTAGCCCACGTCCACCGCGTAGACATGGGCGGCGCCGGCGCGCAGGAGCACATCCGTGAACCCGCCCGAGGCTGCGCCGATATCGATGGCGGTAACACCGGCCGGATCCACATTGAAATACCCCAGGGCTTTTTCGAGCTTGTAGCCGCCCCGGCTGGCGAACATGTCATCGTCCCGGACCGTGAGCGGCGTTTCCTCGTCGAACTGCTCGGACGCTTTCTGGATCCTGCGGTCCCCTGAGAACACTTTGCCCGCCATGATGAGCGCCTGGGCCTTTTCCCTGCTCGGCGCCAGGCCCTTCATGTTCAGAAGCACGTCAGCCCTTATCTTCATGCCGCACATCCTTTCCGACCGCCCGGGCGATCCCCACGGCGTTCAAACGCCAGGTCTCAAGGAAACTGTTCCTGTCCCCGTGGGGATAAAAGCGCGGGGGCAGCGCCAGGATCCGGGGCGAAGGCAGACCGCTGAGAGACGCGAACTCGCATACGGCGCTCCCGAACCCGCCGGAGATC
>CADCQZ010000358.1 GCA_902803675.1 uncultured Eubacteriales bacterium | reverse complement strand
CGATATTTTCCATTTCTTCTTCATAATAAAATACCCCCTCTACAGACAGTTCTTGTTTTTCTGTCTCTTGTAGAGGGAGCATATCATTGTGGCGGGGGAGGGGGCCGGTCCTTTTCTCTATGTCCTTGTGCCTTTGGGTTTTATCATGTCAGAGGGCGTCCGCTCCCGAAACATACCAGATCTCCGGCGCGTACAGCACATGCCCGTCGTCTGCCAGCAGGATGAAGAGACGCCCGCCGTTTGAGTCCTCTCCGGTGCCCAGGATGATCTCCTGACCGGTCAGGGCTTTTTCTTTCCCGTCGGGGCCGGCCGCGAAAGCGCCCAGATAGTCCTCCGACAGTTTCAGCCCGGGATCGCTCTGAGAAATATCCGGCGCTTCATCTCCGAATGCCAGATACTGCTTCATCATCCAGCCGGAGAGGCCGGGATCGATGCCGATCCTGACCAGGCACCATTCGCCCTCGTCGCTCAGCACCGTGACCGGGGTCCCGTTCCTGAAGGAACCCAGGGAAACAGAGGCCCTGTCGGCGCTCTCACGCAGGTTCAGCCTGTCTTCGCTGTCGGGATTGTTCACGGCGGCGATCCCCGTGGTGTCAAGGAGCGCGGCCGCGTCGGCGGCGGTGGAGGGCAGCGTGAGCAAGTCACATTCGAACAGGTCTCTTGAGGGGAAGGTGCCGAAAGCCCGGATCTCCTCCCCGGTCCTGGTGGTGCCCCGGATGCCGGTCCAGGATACGGTGTAATACGCGCCGGACAAACTGACCCGCGTCAGGGACCAGGTGCCGTCAGCGCTCCTTTCAAATACACACTGGCTGTACAGGGCGTTCCAGTTCAGCCAGACCTGGCCGAAAGCTCTCTGCACAAGGTCCAGGGAGGTATCGACGGGCAGCTGCAGCGTGAAGCGCACGGAAAACCAGCTTCCGCCGGCTTTTTCGGCGACCCACAGCCGGCAGCTCAGATCCGTCTGCGTCAGGATGATCAGGCTTTCGGGCTGGGGATCGATCTGGATCACACGGCCCTCCAGGGGCAGGATGTTCCTGTCCACGGCGTCTTCCGTCAGGAAGGTCAGCCCCGACTTGGAAAAGGTGAAAAGGCCGTCAGGCCCGGCGGTGTCCAGGCTTTCCATGAAGGAGGCGCTCAATGGGATCGGGAGGCTGTCCTTCTGCTCCGCCACGCCCGTGGCGGCGCTCAGGGTGACGTATCTGAGAGTCAGGGCCTTTTTCTGGATCCGGTAATAGACCGCGTAGGCCTGGACGCCGTAATTCTGGCTCTCATAGTAGCCCATGGTCCATCCTTTGAAGATCGTCTCGGCGTTGGTCCTGCCGATATCCGTGGTCAGGTCCTGCCGTTCTCCCGGCAGATACTGCACCATCCGCTCGATCAGGTCCGCGGAGGCCCTGCAGCTGTTCTCCCTGCGGACCACGGGCTGCTCGTAATGCGGAGCCCCGTCCTCACCCCAGACTACAGGCAGGATGTAACGGATCAGTCCGCCCTCGTCCGACAGGGTGATCACCAGTTCCGTGACCGTCGCGCGGGCTGTGATGGTAAAGATGTTCAGCCCGGTATCCTTCCGGGTCTTCGTAAAGGTGAGCGTTCCGGTGGTCCCGCCCCAGTCATAGCTGCTTCCGTCCGGCCGGAGAGTGACGAGGTTGTCTTCGCTGTCGGCTTCCCAGGCCTTTTCGTAGATCATGCGCCCATCGGGTTCTGCTTTCTCCAGGTAGGTGCAGCCCAGCGGCCAGTCGCTCAGGTTCCCCAGCAGGTTGGAGGCGATGGTGACGATGTTCGGCAGTTCCCCCGACGCGTCAGTGAAAGTGCCGATCTTTTCGCTCCGGCCCATGCGCCTGAGGGTCTCCTCAGCTTCGTCGCTGATCAGGCGGTCGATCTCTTCCCAGTCACCGTCAGCCTCAAAAAAGGCTTTGGCGGCCTCGGGAGAGAATATGCCTTCGATATCGCTGTAGGATTCGATGGTGGTCAGATCCGTGAGCAGCCACAGCCCTCTCAGATCCATCACCACGGCCGTGCAGGGGCCCTTCCAGCCGGAGATCGGGACGCAGTACCCACCCATAAAGCCGTAGCGCAGGGCCGATGCTTTCAGGTACAATGTGGTCTGGTCGCCCGATCCCTCGCTTCCGAGGATCGTGAAAGCGGCGGCACTGAATTCACCGGCTTCCTCATTGAGGGTACCGGTCAGCGCGTCGTGGATCGCGTCATAGGGGAAAGTTTCTTCGGCCTTCGCTTCAGGCCCCGCTGCCGGGACCAAAAGGAGGAGAAAAAGCAAACAGACCGCCGCGAGGAGAAGGGGCCTGATCCGGCCCTGCCTCGAAGTGCGCGTTCTGACGATGTTTTGAACCATACGACCTCCTTCGCCTGCTTGAGTGATCGAACATATAACGGAGCAGGCGGGTCTTTTGTTCCGTACAGTGGTTTTAAAAAATCAACAGCCGTCGGGGACCGGCGGCTGCTGCGGTATATAACAGGGTCTCCGGTGGGGCCGTGTCAGGCCTTTCCTTTTAATTCGGGTCTCCGCCACGCGATGATCACGCGGTTCAGCCCGCTGATCCGGCAGGAAACGTTTTTGAATCCGCACTCCAGCAGGGACTGCATGAGCGCCCGGCAGTTTTGCGTACGGGTCTTTAAAAGGCTCCCCGAGATGACCAGCTGGGCACCCGGCCGCATCACGCGGCAGATCTCCCTGAGCTCCTCCGGTGAATGATCCTTTATTTCCTTCCGGGCACTGAATACCACATGGAAAGTCCTGTCACGGTAGGGAAGGCGGTCCCCTGAACTGACGGCGAACGCGCTCTTCTCCAGGATCTCGGCGGCGTAACGGGCTTCCTTTTCATCATGGCACAGGCCGAAACACTGGGTGTTCAGGCTGCCCTCGATCAGGCCCAGGGCGGCAGTGTCCCGGCAGTCCAGCTCAAGGACCGTGTCATGATCCTCGATGGCGGCCCAGCTCAGAGCGGCTTTCTGGCTGCCGCTCAAAGGGATCAGGCTTTTTGTGCTGTTTTCCCGGTATTCACCGTAGAGCGCTCTGACGGACATAAGCCACCTCGTTTCATCGGATCAGCTTATTTTAATATATTATTAAAATAAATGCAATATAAATTAACATATTCGTAATAATTTAATATTCTGTCTATTATAGAATAAACACAGTTATCAACGCATGACTTTTGACGTCTTCCGGGCGGTTTTCCCCGGCGGGGCGCTTTTGCTTCGGGAGGTAAGGAATATGGGACGCAAACGGGTGACCAGCCTGCCCGGTATTTTCGGCGGTGTCGACCATTATGATGAGAACGGCAAGCGCGTCGGCTACAGCCTGCCCGGTCTGTTCGGCGGGATGGATCATTACAACGCCGACGGGAGCCCCGCGGGCTTTTCCATGGAAGGCCTGTTCGGCGGGATGGATCATTACAACGCCGACGGGAGCCCCGCGGGCTTTTCCACAGAGGGCCTGTTCGGCGGGATGGATCATTACGACGCCGGGGGCAGTCCGGCGGGATTCAGCACTCCCAACGTGTTCTTTGGCAGCACCACTTACGGTACCGGTCCCAAGGGCATTTCCGGCCTGTTCGACGATGACGACGACGCCGGCTGTCCGGACGGGGATGACACGGGGTTTTGATAAGCATCACCGGATCCTTTTGAGCCTATTTCCGAGGCAGCCGGAGCGGGCGGCCGCGGTATGAGGGATCTTCCCGGGCCTGTCCCGGGTCTTTTTTTTGCCGCGGCGGGGCCTTCATGCAATGCAAAGCGGCTGCCCGTGCGTTTCCGGTATGTAATTATTTAAACGTTTGCAATTTTAAAAAGCGGCCCGTTCGGGACGGGAAAAGCGTGAATAAACTCGTTTTTATGGCTTAAACAATAAAAATGCAGCCGGATAACATATACATGTTGACAAAGTCTCCGGAGCATTCTATAATGATTGCAAACGATTGCAATTTGCTGTATTCGGTCTTCGATGCTTGGTCGGCGGGGGGGAACGGGATTGGTAAAGCTGAAAGATATCGCTCAGGCCTGCGGGGTATCCGCCGCCACGGTCTCCCGTGCGCTGAACGGGCTGGCGGATCCGGGCAAAAAGAATACCGCCTTTATCCTGAGGACCGCCAAGGAGATGGGCTATTATCCGAATGCCGCGGCCCGCACCCTCAAGACCAGCCGGTCCTACAATATCGGCATCCTGTACGAGGACAGGATGGACCATGAGTATTTCAGCCTGCTGCTCAACGAGATCCGTTTCGCGGCGGAGAACAAGGGGTACGACCTGACGTTCATCCGGCGTTTCCCCAACAGCGAGGAAGGGAACTACCACGACCGGGCCCGCCGGCGCAATCTGGACGGCGTAGTGGTGGTCCAGGCGGATTTCCATTCTCCCGACGTGATGCGCCTGGCCTCCGGAAGCATGCCCACGGTGGTGATCGATCACGCGTACGACGGATGTGACTGCGTCATGTGCGACAACCGGGGGAGCGTCGAACAGATCGTCCGGGCGGTCTGGGAGAAGGGACACCGGCGGGTGGCCTTCATCCAGGGAGATGACAGCATGGTGACCCGTGAGCGGGCCGCCGGGTTCTATAAGGCCTGCGCGGAGCTGGGCCTGAAAGTGCCTTCAGAATATGTGCGACAGGGCCGCTTCCACGCGCCTGACATCTGCGCGGCTGAGGTCAGGGCCCTGATGGCCGGGAGCGAAAAGCCCGGCTGCATCCTCTGCCCGGATGATTTCAGCTGCCTGGGGGCGCTGGAGGCACTGGAGAACATGGGTCTGAGGGTGCCCCGGGACGTGAGCCTGGTGGGATATGACGGCATCCGCATGACCCAGATGCTCCATCCCCGTCTGACCACCTACCGCCAGGACGCGGCCAGAGTGGCGCAGGAAGCGGCTCAGCTCCTGCAGGAAGCCATCGAGGATCCGGATGCCCATGAGAGGCGGAAGATCACCGTTGCAGGTGTGCTGATCCCGGGGGAGACTCTGGGACCCGCCCCGGAGACGTGACGCGGAAGCTTACCCGCCCTGACGGGGGGGAGCGATAGATGTGTTTCCAATGCAACATTTATTAAGGAGGAAGAACCATGAAGAAGACACTGGCTGTTCTTATCTGCCTGGCTCTGATCGTGAGCCTGACGGGCATCGTCCCCGCCGTGGCGGAAGAAGCTCCCGCCGGCCCTGAAGCGTATCTGATGTACGCCGACAGTGCCTGGGCTTACCAGTACTGGGGCGGTGAAGCCCCGGAGGGCGTGACCGCGAAGAACGCCGCCGTGACCGGCGCGGGCACCTACACCGTGGGCCTGGAGTTTGCCGAAGAAGCCCAGGGCCTGGCCTTTACAGCCGTGGGGATCACGGACGGTGAACTGGCTCTGCCCGGTTATACCATCGAGATCAGCGCTATCCGCGTGAACGGGGAAGAGATCGCCTTTGAGAAGGGCTATACCTCCTCGGATGACGGGATCGTGACCCGCATGAACATCTATAACGAGTGGGTGACCGAAGTGCCCACCGATGCCCGATCCTTCGACGGGAAGACGGACGACGCCAAGCCCGTCATCGTGGACAAGGAGCTCTTCGCTGCCGTGAAGAGCGTGGAAGTGGACTTCACGCTGCATCAGTTCGGCGTGGACACCGCCTACATCATGTATGCCGATGCCAACTGGGCTTACCAGTACTGGAGCGGCGACGCGCCTGAAGGCGTTACGGCCGTGAACGCCGTGATCGACGGCTTTGGCGATTACACCGTGGGCCTTGAGTTCGCGGAAGAAGCGCAGGGCCTGGCCTTTGCCGCCCTGGGCATCGTGAACGGTGAAAAGACCTATCCCGGCGCTTCGATCAAGATCAACGCCATCCGTGTGAACGGCGAAGAGATCGCCTTCGAGAAGGGCTACACCTCCTCCGATGACGGCGTCACCACCCGGATGAACGTGTACAATGAATGGGTCAGCGATCTGCCCACCGACGCGCATTCTTTCGACGGCACAGTGGAAGGGGCCAAGCCCATCATCGTGGACAAGGAGCTGTTCGGTGCCGTGAAGTCCGTCCAGATCGACTTCACCCTGGTGCCCGTCACCGACACGGCTTACCTCATGTATGCGGACGCCAACTGGGCGTACCAGTACTGGGGCGGTGACGCGCCTGAAGGTGTAACCGCCGTCAACGCCGAGATCACCGGTGCCGGCACTTACACCGTGGGCCTGGAGTTCGCGGAAGAGGCCCAGGGCCTGGCTTTCTCCGCCGTGGGCATCGTCAACGGCGAGAAGACCTTCAACGGCTATTTCATCAACGTTACCGAAGTGAAGGTCAACGGGGAGGCCATCGCGCTCGGCAAGGGGTATACCTCCTCCGATGACGGCATCACCACCCGGGAGAATCTGTACAACGAATGGGTGACCGAGCTGCCTGTTGATGCCCGCCGTGCGGACGGCGATCTGACGGACGCGTCCCCCATCATCGTGGATAAGGAAGCTTTCGCCGCCGTCAAGAACGTGGAAGTGACTTTCGATCTCATCTACGGCAAGCCCATCGCCAAGGGTGATGACGCACCCATGACCGAGGAAGAAGCCAATGCCCTGAAGGAAGCCGGCTTCCATGCTTATATCGGTGTTCAGGGCAAGGATACCTACGTGTTCCGCAATGCCTGGAATGACAGTTACGGCATGAACGACGCGGAGCATCCTTACTTCTACCGGCTGACCGGCTGGGACAATCCGGACACCGAAGACGGTTCCGATGATCTGGGCGGCAGCTTCGTGGACGTGGAGATCACCGGCGACGGCGAGTACACTGTCAGCCTCACCACAGGTGAGAGGGGCTTCGGCGCGACGGAGGAATTCAACCTGCTGTTCGTGTCCACGGATATCCCCTCCAAGCTGATCGCCGACGGCTTCCTGACCATCGACGGCGTCAAGATCAAGATCGGCGGTGCCGCGACCCAGGAATACACCAATGTGAACATCGAAGAGGGCGCTTACGCCCGCATCGACGTGATCAACGTCTACGGCACCGGTGCCGACTTCGGCTACACAGTGCCCGGCCCCAACGAGACCATCACCATCACCTTCACCGTCAGCGGCTGGTAATACGTTTTTTCGGGGAGCGCCCTTTTTCGGGCGCTCCCCGCAGGACTGTTCTTTGATCTATCGTGCGTTTTAGGAGGAGACGGACGTGGAAGCAAGCGTTCACAAGACGATCCATGCGGGGGGGCCGTCCCTTGGCCGGCGGCTGCCGCTGTGGATCTTCCGATCCGCGGCGCTGATCGCCGGCCTGGCTGTTTTCTTTCCGCCGGTCAATCCCGGCAGGATCAGTGAAAAGATCAATGAATCCACCAGCCTGTTCACCACAGGCGTCAGCTTCGATACCATCACCAACAGCATGGGCCGCATCCTGCGGTCCCAGTGGATCCGCACATCGGATATCACCCTGCTCATGATCGCCTGCTGCCTGCTCATGGCCGGTGTGATCGCCTGCGGTGTGGGCGCGTGCATGAGCCTGGGCAACAGGAAAATGTGCCGCCGAGGCCTTATCCTGCCCTTGGTCGGCTCGCCCGTCATGGCCGGAGGGCTGCTGCTGATCAGGAAAGCATACGGCAATATGCTGTCCCACGGTGAGGAAGCGGGCAAGCTGGATACCATCCGGGTGATCCTTCCCGGCGGTTTCTATGTGTTCTGCGTCTTCGCGGGGCTGCTCCTGATAACGGCCCTGATCGCGTTTTTGACCTCCGAGAAGGAAACGGATAAGGCGGCCAGGATGGAGATGGACGAAAAGTACCGGCTGTTCCTGATGATGCTTCCGGTGATCCTGCTTGCTTTCGTTTTCAGTTATCTGCCCATCTGGGGCTGGCGCTTCGCCTTCTTCGACTATACGCCCGGAGGCAGTATAGGGGCGGAGAACTTCGTGGGATTCAAGTGGTTCCGGTTCCTGTTCCTGGATCCGGCCAACGCCAAGGAACTGGTGCGTGTCCTGAGGAACACGCTGATCATGAGCGGCCTGGGCATCGCCACCTCCTGGCTGCCCATCGCCTTCGCGGTCCTGCTGGCGGAGGTGCGCAGCACGCGGTTCCAGCGCTTCGTGCAGACCTTCACCACCATCCCCAATTTCATCTCCTGGGTGCTGGTGTACGCTATCGCCATCTGCATCTTCTCCACCAACGGCTTTATCAACAGCTTCCTGACCAATGTGATGCACGTGACGGGCGCCAATACCAACTATCTGCAGATCCCGGACCACACCTGGCTGAAGATGCTCCTGTGGGGCACCTGGAAGGGCGTGGGCTGGAGCGCCATCGTGTATATCGCCGGCATTGCGGGCATCGATCAGCAATTGTATGAGGCTGCCAGGGTGGACGGCGCCAACCGCTTCCGCTGCATCTGGCACATCACCATCCCCGGGCTGATCCCCACCTATATGGTCATGCTGCTGATGAGCATCGGCGGCATCCTGAGCAACGGTATGGAGCAGTACCTGGTGTTCTCCAATCCTATGAACAAGGACATGATCGAGGTGCTGGATCTGTATGTGTACAACATCGGCATCGGGAACGATCAGATCCCGCTGAGCACCGTGGTGGGCATCTCCAAATCCCTGGTGGGCATCGCTCTTCTGTTCACCGCCAACGGCATTTCCAAAGCCGTCCGCGGGGACAGCATCATATAGGGAGGGGGTCGGGACTATGACGAAAAAAGAGACTGCGGCTCCCCTTCATATCCGACGGAGCGCCGGGGACCGTGTGTTCGACACGGCGCTGGTCATTTTCTTCAGCCTGTTCACGCTGATCTGTGTATTCCCGTTCTATTATCTGCTGATCAACACCATTTCGGATAATGATCTGGTGACCAGCGGGCTGATCAATTTCTTCCCGCAGGTCAAGAACGCCGAAGGCACCGCGGTGTTCGGCGTGCAGATCAGCAACTATGTGGCGCTTCAAAACGTGCAGGACCTGGGCAGCAGCGTGATCGTCACCGTGACCCGCACGGTCGTCGGCACCGCGCTGATGGTGATCACCTCGGCCTGGGCGGGGTATCTGGTCACCAAACAGAAAATGTGGAAGCGCTCATTCTGGTACCGCTTCCTCGTGATCACCATGTATTTCAACGCCGGCCTGGTGCCCTGGTACATGAACATGCTCATGCTGGGCCTGACGGACAATTTCCTCGCCTACATCATCCCCGGTCTGGTGGCACCCTACAACATCATCCTGGTGAAGACCTATATCGAGTCCATCCCCTCATCCCTGGAGGAGAGCGCCGTGATCGACGGCGCGTCCACCCTGAAAGTCTGGATGCGCATCATCCTGCCCCTGAGTGTTCCCATCCTGGCTACCATCGCCATCTTCGGCGCCGTGGGCAACTGGAACTCCTTCCAGGACTCCCTGCTGCTGATGAACAACCGGCCTGATCTGTACACCCTGCAGCATCGGCTGTATGTGTATCTGACGAGCTCCAGCAATCTGGGAGCCATGATGAGCCAGGGCGGCGCCATCAGCGAGCAGGCTGCTCAAAACATGCTGAACCAGCGTGTGATCCAGTACACGGTATCCATGGTCAGCATCATCCCGATCCTTCTGGTGTATCCCTTCATGCAGCGGTATTTCGTCAAGGGCATCATGCTGGGAGCCGTCAAGGGCTGATCATGGCATCGCGGATCATTTGCGTTTGATCTTTTCGTTTCCCGTTCGACTTTCGCCAAAAGGAGGCTCGTTCCATGAAAAAGTGCATCGCCTGTCTCTGTGTGCTTCTCCTCCTCTCCGGGCTCGCGGGCGCGTTTGCCGCGGATGAGAGCGATATCTACGCCAAACTGGCCGATATCGGTGTCTATGACGGCGACCCCATCACCATCAACGTGTACAGCCAGCTGGCCAATTACAGCGGCATCCAGGGGCACTGGAGCGCCGATCTGCTGCTGGACATGTTCAATGTACGCATCAACATCATCCCCGATTCCGACGGTACCTACGCCACCCGGATGGAGAGCAAGAACCTGGGCGATATCGTGGTCTGGGGCGCGGACGGCGACCAGTACCAGGAAGCGGTCAAACAGGGGCTGCTCCTGGACTGGGAAGAAGACGGCCTGGTGCAGGACTACGCGCCCTATATCTGGGAGAATTACCAGATGGCCCTGAACGCCAACAGGGCCAAGAGCGGTGACGGGAAGATACACGGCTTCGGGCACAATGTGGCCCTGAACGCCGGCAGCCATGAGAACTTCTTCTACACCTGGGACTTAAGATGGGACCTGTACAAGGAACTGGGCTATCCTGCCGTGAAGGATCTGAACGGCATGATCGACCTGTTCAAAAAGATGAAGGAGATCTGCCCCGCGGACGAGAACGGCAATCCCACCTACGCCGTCTCCCTCTGGCCGGACTGGGATGGAAACATGGTGATGTACGTCAAATCCCTGGCCACGGCTTACTACGGCTGGGATGAGTTCGAGCAGGGCCTCATCAGCACCGAGACCGGTGAGTTCCAGGGCTGCCTGGAGCCGGACGGGATGTACATCGAATGCCTCCGCTTCTTCAACGCCCTGTACCGGGAGGGACTGCTGGATCCCGATTCCTCCAGCAATACCTTCGACAAGATGAGTGAAAAGGTCAAGGCGGGCGGCACCTTCTGGTCCATCTTCAATTTTGCCGGCTCTTCCACCTACAACACTGCCGATCATATGGCCGCGGGCCGGTATATGGGCACCATGGTGCCCGATGAAGCCACGCCCATCTGCTACGGGCTGTCCACCGCCGGCGGCAACCGGGTGTGGACCATCGGCGCGGACGCGGAGTATCCCGAACTGTGCCTGGCCATCATCGACTACCTGGCCACGCCCGAAGGCAGTCTCACCATGTGGTACGGCCCCAAGGGACTGACCTGGGACTATGACGAGGAAGGCGGTGCCTGCTTTACCGATCTGGGCCTGAAGACCAACAAGGATCCCAAGTATGACATGTCCGGCACCGTGCTCGTTGGGCCCCGCACCGGGAAGGAATACCCCCAGAGCGGCACCTACAACGATGGCGCCCTGCAGATCAACAATACGACCCTCACTGCCAGCCAGCAGAACCCGGACAGCAAAAAGACCGAGACTCTGGACAAAGAGGGCTGGGTCAGTGTCATGAACGGGGACATGACCGACATCCAGAAGGACTGGTGCGCCTGGAGCGGCTGCGATACCCTGCAGGAATACCTGGAGAAGCATCCCTACAAGCTGATGCTGTCCAGGGGGACTTATTCCGCCGGCGCGATGGATCCGGAGCTCAAGGCCCAGGCCAAGAGCATCATGGACGCGGTGAAGACCTACAGCTGGCGCTGCATCTACGCCAAGAACGACGGTGAGTTCAACTTTCATCTGACCACCATGATCAACGAATGCAAGGCCAAGGGCTATGAGAAGTACGCGGCCTGGTGCGAGGCGGAAGCCGCCCGGTGCTGGGAGGCCCAGCAGGAACTGGTGGCCATGACGCAGCAGAACTGAAGTCGACCGGGACTGCCGTACGGAAAGGACCGTACGGCAGTCCTTTTATCTGATCTTCGATCAAGAGGGATAAAGGTATGATACGAGTGCTTTGCGCTGTTTTGATCCTCTCGATGCTGATCCCGGGCGCGGCATGGGGTGAGAGCGCTTCCGGGGATGACGGCACGATTCGGCATGCCCTCACTGCGATGGAGGCCACCTGCCTCATGGGCAACGGCATCAATCTGGGAAACACCATGGAGGCCTGTGACGCCACACGCGGCCGCTACAGCGGGGATCCCAAAGTGTACGAGGTATCCTGGGGCCAGCCGGTGACCACCCAAGCGATGCTCACGGCTATGAAAGCCGCGGGTTTCGATACGGTCCGTATTCCCGTGGCATGGATGACCAACGCCAGCCCGATGCCCTTTGAGATGAAGGACTGTACCCTGGATGAAAGTTACCTGGCCCGGGTCCGCGAGATCGTGGATTACGCCCGGAACGCCGGCATGTACGTCATCATCAACGACCACTGGGACGGCGGCTGGTGGGGCATGTTCGGCTCGGAGGACGATCAGACTGCCGCTTTCGCCATGGAAGCGTACAAGGGCATGTGGCGTCAGATCGCCGGGTACTTCCGGGATTATTCCGACTATGTGATCTTCGAGAGCGCCAACGAGGAGCTGGGGGCGAGGTTCGATGAGAATTCCCCGTGCTACTGCCGGGACTCTGTGAAGACCTATCTTTCTGACGATAAGCGCTACGCTCTGACCAACGAGGTCAACCAGGCCTTCGTGGATACGGTGCGGGAAAGCGGCGGCAACAACGCGGAGCGCTTCCTGCTCATCGCAGGATACGGCACCAACATCAAGGCTACCTTTGACAGCCGTTTCAAAATGCCGGCGGATACGGCCGTAAACAGGCTGATGGTCTCAGTGCACTACTATGATCCCTGGAGCTACTGCGGCGCCGCCTCCGCGTCGAGGGCCACGCTGTGGGGATCGGCGTCGGATCTTGACGCCATGTACAAGACCCTCAGCCAGATGAGCCGCTTCACGGCTCAGGGCTATGGCGTGGTCATCGGCGAATACGGCGCGCTGCCCGGCGAGGACGGGGTGATGAAGCCCAATGCCGCGCTGTATCACAAGGTGTTCCTGGACTGCTGTGACGCTCTGAACTTTACTTCCTGCCTGTGGGACTGCAGCGGGTTCTTCATCCGGCGGGATCTTAAGATCACCGATAAGGAGATGGCGGCGATCTACCTTGGCAGGAACGCCGCTTCCGAGGAGGGCAGGGATCGCGCTGAGATCGCTGCTTCCGGCCGCCGGGCCGTGGAGGAAGCGATCGCCGCGGCCCCAGTATCCCTGCGTGCGGACGCCATCCCCGTGACGGATGATACCTGCGTGGCGTGGATCATGTTCAGTGAGGGCGGCTGGGCGCTCAGTTACAGTGTGGGGGACACCTACACGCCGGACGCCATCACGCCGGGCATCGTTCCCACGGATGTGGAGATCACCGGCGAGGGGGTCTACACCGTGGCGCTGGATTTCACCGGCACTCAGCAGGGGTTCGCGCAGAATACGGCTTTCTGCGCTGTGGGGCTGTCCAATGCCGAGCAGCTTTTCCCGGGCTGGTGTGTCAACGTGACCGAGGTGAGGATCAACGGGGAAAAGGTCAAGCTCAAGGGCAGGAACTATACCTGTTCCGACGACGGCAAATGCACCCGAACCAATCTGTTCAACGAGTGGGTCGATATGAAAAAGGTCACGAAGGCCGACGCCCGGGTGCTTTACGGGGACCTGACGGGGATCTCCGCTACCCCGTTGAACAGGGATCTGGAGTGCATGGGGCATATCGAGACCATGGAGGTCACATTCACCTTCGCGCCGCGAAAATAATATCCGGCGCGCCGCCGTGTGCAATATATCGGTCCCTATAAAAACATGCCCCGAATGCTTTTGAGCGTTCGGGGCGGATGCTTTGATGCGGACATTATTTTCCGAGCTTGTATCTGATCTGCCTGACGATGCGTTTTCCTTCCGCGAGCATCGTGTCCCCGAAAAACAGGAACAGCGGGAGCAGGGACAGGATCATGCAGCCCCGCATGGGCCAGGTGCCTATGATGAAGCTGTAGGTCATCAGGGCGGCGTCCGCGAGGGCGATGTACTTCATTTTGACCGGCAGGATAAAGAACAGCAGGATCTGATAGTCGGGATACAGCAGGGCGAAAGCCAGGAAGAGGGACATGTTCAGGTAGGTGTTGGTGTTGTATCCGAACAGGAAGCCCCCCAGGATACCGCCCAGGATGCCGAAGAGGTAGTACAGGTTGAAGCGCCGGCTTCCCCAGCGCTGCTCCAGGGTGGTCCCCAGGAAGTAATAGAAGTACAGCGCGAATATGATGAAAATGATACTGCTGGAGGGCGGCAGGAAAATGAACGTGAACAGCCGCCAGATCTGGCCTCGCAGGATCATGGCCCGATCAAAGCTCAGGAAAGCCATGACCCTGCCGTAGCCGATGGGCAGCATGTCCAATATGAACACGCCCAGCATGCCGAAACAGATATACTGCATGAGGCCTCTGATGTAAAAGCGGCCCATTTTTCTCTCGAGGATATCGATCAGTCTGTTCAAGCTCCATCCTCCCATCCGCGGCCGGCTGCCGTCAGGAGACCCGCCCGCGATCGAACTCACGGATATGAAATATCCCCCCGGGCACAGGATGCCCGGGGGGACCGGCTTACAAAAGCTTATGCCTGCTGGGGAGCGCCGACCGGGCAGGTGTCCGCGCAAGAGCCGCAGTCGATGCACTTGTCGGCATCGATCACGAACTTGCCGTCGCCTTCACTGATGGCTTCCTGGGGGCATTCAGCAGCGCAAGCGCCGCAGGAGATACAATCGTCACTGATCTGATAAGCCATGGTAACACCTCCAAAGTTGTTGTTTGCTTTATTTAAGCTTTCATATAGTAACACATTCGGCCGTAAATAACAAGAAAAATTTCGTTTGTCTCTTTTGAGAATCCGTATGATCCCGGGCCCCGGGGAAGGGCTCCGCGTCGTCACTTGCGGCCCAGATACTCGTAATCCTCGCTCTGGACGGCCTGTCGGACCGCGTCCTCGTCAAAAGGTCCGCTAAGACGGATCACCGCTTCGCCTTTTTCGTGATCCGCTGCGGCCTCGGTCACGAAGGGGAGCTTTTCAAGGGCGTTCTTCACGGCGTTCTCACAGTGCACGCACATCATGCCGCCCACCCGCACCGTTATTTCTTCCGGAACAGGCCGCGCGGTCCTGCTTTCCGGGGCTTTCTTTTTCCGCGGCGCGCGGTCCCGGGAGGGGTCGCGGATGTCCTTCAGGTTCAGCCTGAGGGCGTTCATGCACACGGTGAAGCTGCTCAGGCTCATGGCCGCGGCGCCGATCATGGGGCTCATTTTCCAGCCGAAGAGCCCGGCCGCCAGGGGGATGCAGATCAGATTGTAAATGAAGGCCCAGAAGAGGTTCTCATGGATGTTTGTAAGGGTGTACCGGCTCAGACGGATCGCGGCGGCGGCGTCCTTGAGGCTGTTGTTCATCAGCACCACGTCGGCGCTGTCCACGGCCACATCCGTCCCGGCCCCGATGGCGATGCCGATGTCCGCGGATGTCAGGGCCGGCGCGTCGTTGATGCCGTCGCCCACCATGATGGTTTTTCCCTGCCGCTGCAGCTGCCTCACGGCCTTTTCCTTGTCCTGGGGCAGCAAGTCGGCGATCACCCGGTCCACGCCGGCTTCCCGACCGATGGCGTCCGCCGTGCGGCGGTTGTCACCGGTCAGCATCACCACTTCGAGCCCCAGCTTCCTCAGCTCCCGGACAGCTTCTTTCGAATCACCGCGCAGCACGTCCGCCACGGCGATCAGTCCCAAAAAGGTGTTGTCCTCGGCAAAGAACAAGGGCGTCTTTCCCTGAGCGGCAAGGGCGTCCGCTCTTTTGAGGATATCCTGCCCGAGGGGCAGTATCCCGCCGATAAAGGCCGCGTTTCCGCCGTACAGGTGTTTGCCGTCCCCGGTGACGGCGCTCAGCCCGTTGCCCGGGACGGCTTTGAAATCCGTCGTGGCCTCCGGTGTCATCTTTCGCTTTTCGCCTTCCGCTGTGACGGCCCGGGCCAGGGGATGCTCGCTCTTGTTCTCCAGGGTGAGGGCGGCGCGCATCAGACGGGCCTCGGTGATGCCGTCCTCGGGCATCACGGCGGTCACTTCGGGCGTGCCCCGGGTGATGGTGCCGGTCTTGTCCAGGGCGATGATGGAGGCTTTGCCCGCGGTCTCCAGGGATTCACTCGTTTTGAACAGGATGCCGCTGCGCGCACCCAGGCCGTTTCCCACCATGATGGCCACCGGGGTCGCGAGCCCCAGGGCGCAGGGGCAGGAGATGACCAGCACCGAAATGCCCCGCGCGAGGGCGCCGCTGAGGCTCTCTCCCACGAGGAGCCATCCGATGACGACGATGACGGCAATCATGATGACGGCAGGGACGAAAATGCCGGACACCTTGTCCGCGATCCTGGCGATGGGCGCCTTGGTGGCGGCGGCGTCACTGACCATGCGGATGATCTGGGATAGGGTCGTGTCCTCACCCACGCGGGTCGCCCGGCAGCGGATGTATCCGGCCTGGTTGACGGTGGCCGCGCTGACGGTGTCGCCGGGCGCTTTATCCACGGGGATGGACTCACCGGTCAGCGCCGATTCGTTGACGGCGCTCGTGCCTTCCACGATGACCCCGTCCACCGGGATGCTCTCGCCCGGCCGCACGGCAAAGATATCCCCGGGCTCGAGAGCCTCCACGGGGACCTGGGTCTCCACGCCGTCCCGGATGACGACGGCCGTTTTCGGTTTCATCCGGATCAGGGCCTTGAGGGCGCTGGTGGTCCTGCCTTTGGACATGGCTTCCAGCATCTTGCCCACCGTGATCAGCGCCGGGATCATGGCGGCGGATTCAAAGTACAGTTGGCCGTGATACAGGGGCATCAGGTCGGCGTTCGGGGCACCCCCCGTCACCATGCCGCACATTTCAAAAAACACGGCTGTGCTCCACGCGAAAGAGACGGATGAACCCAGGGCCACCAGGGTGTCCATGTTCGGGGCCCTGTGCAGGAGGGACTTGAAGCCGCTCACGAAAAAAGCGTGGTTGATGATCATCACCACCGCGGCCAGGATCATCTGCAGGAGAGTCAGCCCCAGGTGGTTGTGCGCAAAAAAGCCCGGTACGGGCCATTCCCACATGTTGTGCCCCATGGTGATGTACATCATGAGCGCCAGGAAGGCGACGGAGGCAACCAGGCGCTTCCTCAGCCGGGGCGTGTCCCGGTCTTTCAGGGCGTCCTCATCGTCTGCCGCGGTGTTTCTGTGATCGGCCTGTCCCTTTTCCGAGGCGCCGTATCCCGCCTCTTCCACGGCGCGGATGACCGCGGCGGCGGACGCGCTGCCCTCGACTCCCATGCTGTTGGTGAGCAGGCTCACGGAACAGCTCGTCACGCCGTCGACGGCGCTCACAGCCTTTTCCACGCGGGCCTGGCACGCCGCGCAGCTCATACCGGTCACGATGTATTGCTTCATACGGATGCTCCTTTTGCCCGGGATCAAAACGCCGGACATCGTTATTATAGCAGAAAACGAAACAAAAATCCATGACGGGCCCTCTCCGGGCTTGTGCGCGTCCGGAAGAGTTGATATAATGCTTCTGTCATTGACAGAGTTTTGAAAGGCGGTGTCTGCGTTTATGGCGGCGGATACGGATAAGTCGCTCCGCAACCAGGTGATGTACTGCGTTTTCGTGCGGCAGTACAGCCCTGAAGGGACTTTCGACAAGGTGCGGGAAGATCTCGGGCGGATCAGGGCCCTGGGGGTCGATATCATCTGGCTGATGCCCATCCATCCCGTCGGCGTCAAACGCCGGAAGGGGTCTCTGGGAAGTCCCTATGCCATCAGCGATTATCGGGCCGTCAATCCCGAATACGGCACTCTGGAGGATTTTAAAGCCCTGGTGGACGCGATCCACTCCGAGGGGATGAAGTGCATCATCGACGTGGTGTACAATCACACGTCCCCGGATTCGGTGCTGTCCCGGGAGCATCCGGAATGGTTCTACCACCGGCCGGACGGGACCTTCGGCAACAGGATCGGCGAGTGGTACGACGTCATCGACCTGGATTATGCGCAGCGCGGTCTGTGGGACTATCAGATCGACACCCTGAAGATGTGGGCCGGGATCGTGGATGGGTTCCGGTGCGATGTGGCGCCTTTGATCCCGCTGGAGTTCTGGCGGGAGGCGCGGCGGCAGGTGGCGCAGGTCAGGCCCGACTGTTTGTGGCTCAGTGAGTCCGTCGAGCCGGAATTCACCGTCGAGAACCGGTCCCGGGGCATGATGAGCCTCTCGGACTCGGAGATCTTCCAGGCTTTCGACATCAGCTACGAGTACGATGTGTACCATGACTGGGTCAGGTATTTAACGGGCGAGATGCCCCTGAAGGATTATCTCTTCAGGGTCCGTCAGCAGGAATACCTGTACCCCGACAACTATGTCAAGCTGAGGTTCCTGGAGAACCATGATCGGATGCGCGCGGCGTTCATGGCTCCGGACGAGAGAGCCCTGAGGAACTGGACGGCGTTCGTGTTTTTCCAGCGGGGCCTGACCCTCATCTATAACGGTCAGGAAAAGGCCTGTGTCCACCGGCCGGGCCTGTTTGACAGGGATGCCATCCCCTGGGAGACCGGTCGGGATCTGTCGGGCCTTATCGGTTCCCTGTCGCGGATCAAAAGATCGCCCCTGATGAGGGACGGCGCTTATACCGTCCGCGAAGGGGGAAGGGGCATCATCATCGGGGAATACGTCCATGACGACGAGTGCCTTGTGGGCGTGTTCTGTGTCGAGGGCCGCGGAGGGGTCGCGACGCTTTCCGTGCCGGATGGGATATACACCGACCTGATCGGCGGCGGGGACGTGCAGGCGGAGCAGGGACTGGTGAGCGTCGGGGGAGAACCGGTGATCTTCACGGTGCCGAACGGGCGGCGGTCTCATGACGGTCAAAATGAAACCGATCCGGCTTAAAAAATCCTCGGAAAGATGGTGCGGATGCGAAATTTATTATTGACATCTGTTTTCGTTTGTGATAATATCCTTAATTGTCAGCGGGTATGGCGATGCCAGGAAAGCTGATGACAGCTGCGGTATGCGCCTGTAGCTCAGCTGGACAGAGCAACGGCCTTCTAAGCCGTGGGCCAGGGGTTCGAATCCCTTCAGGCGCGCCAATTGCCATGGTGGGTGTAGTTCAGTGGTTAGAGCGCCAGATTGTGGCTCTGGAAATCGTGGGTTCAACTCCCACCACCCACCCCATTTCAGTCCATCGTCCTTATTGATGGGGTGTAGCCAAGCGGTAAGGCACGGGACTTTGACTCCTGGATGCGTAGGTTCGATCCCTGCCACCCCAGCCACATGACCCATTAGCTCAGTTGGCAGAGCACTTGACTTTTAATCAAGGTGTCCGGAGTTCGAATCTCCGATGGGTCACCACTTTGTCCCGTACGCGGGCGTGGCGGAATGGCAGACGCGCCAGATTTAGGTTCTGGTGCCAAACGGTGTAAGAGTTCGAGTCTCTTCGCCCGCACCATATTTGCGGTAGTAGCTCAGTTGGTAGAGCGCCACCTTGCCAAGGTGGAGGTCGCGAGTCCGAGTCTCGTCTACCGCTCCAT
>CADCQZ010000357.1 GCA_902803675.1 uncultured Eubacteriales bacterium | reverse complement strand
TCCCGGATCCGGTGTATCTTATCCTTAAAGAAACTGCGGAGGTGTCCATATGTTGAACATGACCTGGGACCGTAAATGTTTTTCGCTGATCGAGACCCTGTTCCACACCGCCAACGGCGTTCTGGGCGTGCGCAATTCGCCCGAGGAGGGCGAGCCCAAAGGCGGGGTGCGGGGCACATATTTGAGCGGTGTCTATGAGGATACGGACATCCTTTACGGGGAGAAGCTCTACGGCTTTCCGGACGTGAAGCAGACACTGTGCTGCCTGCCGGACGCGCAGACCGTCAGGATCTGTCTGAACGCTCAGGCCTTTTCCCAGTTCGATGACGCGGTCACGGATCGGGATATCGCCTGGGAGGACGGTGTCACTGTCAAGACCTGCCGGGCCGAGACGCCCGCGGGCGATGTATGGATCACCGTGCGCCGGGTGGTGCCCCTTGAGATGAGCGGGCTGATGGCCATGAAGGTGACCGTCCGGTCGGAGAGCTTCACCGGGGACGTGGCCCTCGCCTCGAGCATCAACGGGGACGTGACCAACGCCGCCGCGGAGGGGGACCCCCGGGTGGCGGCGGAACCGCTCCGCTGCCTGGAAGTGCTCTCCTGCTGCGGCGACGGGGACGACGCGGCCCTTACGGTCAGGACTCTGCGCTCGAAGATCACCGTGTGCTGCCGCGCCGCCCATAAAGCGGAGGGCGCGGAGAGCTGGCGCCTGACGGACAAAAGCGCGGAGCAGCTTTTCCGCCGGAGCCTCACGCCCGGGGAAGAGATGAGCCTTGAGAAATTCGCGGTCTACTGCGATTCCCGGCGGCACGCGGATCCCGGGGAGGCGGCGAAGGCGCTTTTGAAGACCGCTGCGGCCGCAGGCTTTGAACAGCTGGCGGCAAAGCAGCGCGCGGCGTTCACCGCCCTGAGCGCGGACGCGTACGCCTCCGTGGAAGGGGACGCCCCCATGCGGGAAGCCTTCCTGATGGACCAGTGGGCGCTCACCGAGTCCATCGGCACCGACGGCATCTTCTCCGTGGCGGCCAAGGGGCTCTCCGGCGAGGGCTATGAGGGCCACGCCTTCTGGGACGCGGAGATGTACGTGTTTCCCTTCGCCCTGTGGACGGCGCCGGAGCGGGCCCGGGGCATGCTGGAGTTCCGCTGCGGCCTATTGGACGCCGCGCGGGAGAACGCGCGGATCCTGGGGCTCCAAAAGGGCGCCCTGTTCCCCTGGCGCACCATCTCCGGCACGGAGTGCTCCGGCTTCTTCCCCGCCGGCAGCGCCCAGTACCACATCAACGGGGACATCGCCTACGCCTTCCTGCAGTACTGGTTCGCCACGGACGACCTGAGATTCATGGCGGAAAAGGGAGCCGCGGTCCTTACGGAGACGGCCCGGGCCTGGCTGGATCTGGGCCATATGGAAAAGGACGGCTTCCGCATCGACAGCGTCACCGGCCCGGATGAGTACACCTGTATCGTCAACAACAATTTCTACACCAATGCCGTGGCGGCCTACCACCTGAAGAACACGGCCCTCCTGCTGGAACGCCTTGAGGCGGCGGGCCTCATGGACGCGGTGATCAAAGAGACGGGCGTCACTTCCGGGGAGATCGCGGCCTTCCGGGAGGCGGGGGAGAGGATGTACTACCCCGCGCCCGTGGACGGCGTCACCCCCCAGGACGACAGCTTCATGAACAAGAAGGAGATGGACTTCAAGTCCCTGCCCCGGGACATGTTCCCGCTGCTTCTGCACTTCCATCCCCTGTACCTGTACCGGCACCGGGTGTGCAAGCAGGCGGACACGGTGCTGGCCCATCTGCTGTTCCCGGAGCTGGCGAGCGAGGACGTGCGCCGGAAGAGCTGGGCCTATTACGACCGCATCACCACCCATGACTCCTCCCTGTCCAAGGCGGTGTTCGCCATGGAGGCCGCGCGTCTCGGGGACGGGGAAGCGGCCATGGAGGCCTTCATCGACGCGGTGTACACCGACACGCGGGACAGCCACCGCAACACGAAGGACGGCCTGCACACCGCCAGCCTGGGCGGCGCTTACCTGACGGTGCTCCTGGGATTCGCCGGGTGCCGGGTGGGCGCCGGCGGCCTTGAGATGGCGCCGGTCAAGCCCAAAGAGCTCCCGGGCTACACCCTGCCCATCCGCTGCCGGGGCCGCGTGCTGCGCTTGACCGCGGACGATGCCGGCTTCACCCTGTCCCTTGTGAGCGGAGAACCCATGGAAGTCACCTGGTACGGGGAGAAAAAGCGCCTGGAGGACACGCTCGTCTCGAAGGCCGAATAGAGATCGTCGATCATGATCGACAGAATGCCGTCATCGTTCCCAGAGAATATGACCTGGATCCTCGGATCGATTATATCCTGACAGGTCTGCGCAGGTCCGGCAAGTCGACGCTGCTGTATCATCTGGCGCGTCGGCTGATCGCCGACGGCGTCAAATGGGAACAGATCATCTATATCAATTTCGAGGATGAGCGCCTTGCAGGCTTTTCCACCGCCGACTTCAACGATATCATAGCAGTACAGAGCGGAATGAGCAGCCTGCAGGGCCACTTTTTCTTCGATGAGATACAAAATGTCCCGGGATGGGAGAAATTTGCCAGGAGAATGGCGGATGCCAAAGAGCATGTCTGTATAACCGGCAGCAATTCCAGTTTGCTCAGCGGGGAGATGGCAAGCGTTCTGGGTGGGCGCTATCTGACCAAAAAGATCAGGCCCTATTCCTTTTCGGAATATCTCACCGCAAGACAGATCCCTCATTCGGACAGGGAAATGGGGGCAACTAAAGCGAGAGGCAGGATCATCTCGGCTTTTGATGATTATATGAGGGAAGGTGGGCTGCCTGAAGCGCTCATATACCCGAACAAGAGAGAATATATCAGCAGTGTCTTTCAGAAGGTGCTTTTAGGCGATGTCATCACAAGGCACGGCATCAGGAATGATTACGCGATGAAAATGCTGATCAAAAAGATCGCCGAAACGGTCAAGGATCAGATGTCGTATTCCAAGCTCCATGGCGTTTTGAATGGTATCGGTATCAAGATCAGCAAGGATTCGGTCATCGATTATATCCAGCATGCGCAGGAAGCGTATCTCCTGATCCCGGTCAGGAATTATTTTGCGAAGTTCACCGAAAGGGAGAACACTTCAAAGTACTATCTGTCCGACAACGGCATCCTGAACCTTTTCCTTACCAAAAAGGAAGGGACCCTTCTTGAAAATCTGACGGCGATCGAACTCGAAAGAAAGTATGGGGAAGGTGTCTTCTATCTGAGATCGGACAAGACAGGGATCGACGTGGATTTTTATCTGCCTGAAACAGGAACGGCGATCCAGGTGTGTTGGGACCTGAACGACCTATCGAACGAAAGGGAGATCAACAATCTTGTCCGTTTAAAAAAGAAGATGCCTGAGACGGGGGACGCGCTGATCGTTACCAGGGCATCCGCGTCAAAGACATTTTCGGTCGAGGGTGTGGAGATCCGGATCGTACCCGCGGAATCATTCTTTCTTTCCAAATAGGAATCTTTCCGCGGCTTCCGTTGCTTCAGCGGCCGGATCGCCCTCCATGTCCAGCCATTGGGCGTCCTGATGGCGCTTGAACCACACCATCTGCCGCCGGGAGAACTGCTTGATGGCCGTGGACAAAAGCTCCCGCATCTCGGGGAAAGGGTACTCGCCCATCAGGTACCGGGTGATGAAGCGGTACTCCAGCCCCAGGCCCAGGAGAAAGTCCCTGTCCACGCCGTTTTTGATCAGGCCCTCCACCTCTTCCGTCATGCCCAGGGCAAAGCGCCGGTCCAGCCGCTCGTCGATCCTCTCCCGCAGGGTATCCCGGGGGTAGGTGCACGCCAGGCGCAGCACTTCATACCGGGGCTCCTTCTTCCCCGGCTCCGTGTCCCCGGCGCGGATCTTTTCCAGGCGGCGCATCACCCGGTTGCGGTTTTTGCCGTCCCCGTCCCAGGTCGGCTCGATCTTGAGCAGCATCTCATACAGCCGGGGCGTGTCATAGGTCTCCAGCTCCGCCCGATACTCCAGGTCCGGCTTTTTGTCCGACAGGCTGTAGCCCTCGGCCACCGCGTCCACGTACAGGCCCGTGCCCCCGCACAGGATGGGGACGCGGCCTTTTTTATTGATGCGGTCCACGGCCTCATAGGCCATGGGCTGGTAATCCGCCAGGGAAAAGAACTGCCCGGGGTCGGTCACGTCTATGAGGTGATGGGGGATGCCCCCGGCCTCCTCCGGGGTGATCTTGCCCGTGCCCAGGTCCAGCCCCCGGTACACCTGCCGGGAATCGGCGGATACCACCTCGCCCCCCAGCTTTTCGGCCAGGGCGACGGCCAGGTCGCTCTTCCCGGACGCGGTGGTCCCCTCGATCACGATCAGCTTCTCCATGCCGCTTTACCTCCTCGCTGTCACTGCCCGATGGTATCAAATGCCTTCGTTTTCGTCAATAGCCGGGTTCGCGCCGTCTGGCGCCGGCGCTGGCACGGGCTGGTACTGCGTACCCCCCGTGTGCCCCCCCGCTCAAATGCCTCATTCACTTGCAGACTCCAGGCTGGGATCTCTGGCGAGATCCCGCAGGTGGAGCTGCCGCGTTCTTTCGGCATTTGTTCTGTAGAAATTCAGCGGGCGCTGAATTTCTCGAAAATCACCGGAAGGCCGCTGATTTTCGATCATATGCCGCTGCGGCGGCAGAGGAAGGCTGGACCTGCGTACCCTGTGTGTCCCCGCTCAGATGCTTCAGCCACTCGCGGGCTTCGGTATGGGATCTCTGGGGCGATACCGGATATTTCTGCGCGAAACTGTTTTTCGCTTTCATCGCGCCGTCAACAGCGGCCGCGGAAGATAAAACCGTATGGACATTTGTCCGTCAGACAGGGTATAATCGGTACGGACCCATGTCACCACGTTCGGGACGAATACGGAGGGGTTATGGATTTCTTCGATATACTCACATTGATCGGCGGGTTGTGCCTGTTCCTGTTCGGCATGAACATCATGAGCCAGACGCTCCGCCTCAAGGCCGGCAACAAGCTGGACGGGCTGCTCAACCGGCTCACCACCCAGCGGTGGAAGGCCATCGGCATCGGTTTCGTGGCCACGGCGCTCATGCAGTCCTCCTCGGCCACCAGCGTGCTGGTGGTGTCCTTCGTGAACTCCGCGCTGATGAACCTCAACCAGGCCATCAACGTGATGGTGGGCGCCAACGTGGGCGCCACGGTCACCCCGTGGCTGCTGTCGCTCAGCGGCATCTCCAGCGCCAACATGTTCCTGCAGCTGCTCAAGCCCTCGTCCTTCACGCCCATCCTGGCGCTGATCGGCGTGATCTTCTACATGTTCTCCAAAAAGCCCGGCCGCAAGGACATGGGCACCATCCTGCTGGGCTTCGCCACGCTGATGTACGGCATGGAGATCATGTCCGGCTCCGTGACGGGCCTGAGGAACGATCCGGACTTCCATCAGCTGCTGCTGGTGTTCGAGAACCCCATCCTGGGCGTGCTGGCGGGCCTCGTGATGACCCTGATCGTTCAGAGCTCCTCGGCCTCCATCGGTATCCTGCAGGCCCTGAGCGCCACGGGCCAGATCTCCGTGGGCGCGGCGGTGCCCCTTCTGATGGGCGCCAATATCGGCACCTGCATCACCGCGGTGCTCTCCAGCGTGGGCGGCACCCGCAACGGCAAGCGCGTGGCCATCGCCCACGTGGCCTTCAACGTGATCGGCACGGTGGTGTTCCTGGCGGTCTTCTGGGCCTGGAAAGCCCTGACGGGCCCCGCCTGGCTGGCGGATCCCGTATCTGCCTGGAGCATCGCCATGATCAACATGGTGTTCAAAGTGCTGTGCATGCTCCTGTTCCTGCCCTTCCCGGATCTGCTGGAGCGTTTGGCCTATAAGATCATCCCCCACGGGGCCGTGCCCGAGAAGGCCATCGAGCTGGACGACCATCTTTTGGCCACGCCGCCCCTGGCCCTGGAGCGCTGCGCGCAGCTGACCAGCGAGATGGCGGAGACCGCTTTCCAGGCCATGGAGGACGCGATCTTCTGCCTGTGGAACGGGGACGACGCCCTGGCGTCGAGCATCCGTGAGGCGGAGGAACGCACCGATCACTATGAGGACGAGCTGGGCAGCTACCTGGTCAAGGTGAGCGCCGCGAACCTGACGGTGCGGGAAGGCCACACGGCCACGAAGCTCCTGAAGCTCCTGGGAGACTTTG
>CADCQZ010000356.1 GCA_902803675.1 uncultured Eubacteriales bacterium | reverse complement strand
CCGGGTGCGGCGCAGCACGAAGGCCGCCATCAGGGCGATGATCACGGAAAGGTACGCCAGGAACCCGTAGGAAAGGAACAATTTGCCGAACCAGCCGGTGGTCTCGGCACCGGGAAGGGAGACCCGGAAGGCGAGGCTGGTCTGGGTGAGGGCCAGATAGGGCATGGAGTTGCCGCTGAGCTTGATCAGGGAGCCGCCGAAGAAATTGCCGAAGCCCACGCCGAAGGTGGTCAGGGCCAGGCCCGTCACGTTCTGGTTGGCCCGGAGGGTGACGGTGAGGAAACAGTAGAGCAGCCCCATGAGCAGGGAGCCCAGCAGGGCCGCGCCCAGGGAAATGAGCACCGCCCACAGGCCCACGAAGGCCTCGGGGGAGGGCAGGGAGCTCTCATACAGGAAAGCCCCGATAACGCCGCTGATGGCGCCCACGTACATGATGCCGGGGATGCCCAGGTTGAGGTTGCCGGATTTTTCCGTCAGGGTCTCGCCGGTGGAGCCGTACAGAAGGGGCACGGCCTGCATCACGGCCCGGGGGATGAAAGAGATGAAATCAAACATGGCCCATGTCCTCCTTCCGGTGACGGCGGAAGCTGACGCGGTACTGGATAAAGAACTCGCTGCCGATGATGAAGAACAGGATGATGCCCGTGAGGATATCGGAGAAGGACTTGTTCAGCCCGAAATTGGTGGAGATGTCCCCGGCGCCCTTCTCGAGGAACACCAGCAGGAAGGAGGTGAGGATCATCCACACGGGATTGAACTTGGCCAGCCAGGCCACCATGACGGCGGTGAAGCCCCGGCCCCCGGTGATGGTGGTGGTGAGGGTGTGGTCCGTGCCGCCCACCAGCAGCATGCCGGCCACGCCGCACAGCGCGCCGGAGAGGATCATGGTGCGCACGATCACCCGGTCCACCCGGATGCCCACGTAGCGCGCCGTGCGCTCGCTCTCGCCCACCACGGCGATCTCATAGCCGTGCTTGGAGTAATTGAGGTAAACATACATCAGCACCGTGAGCACCGCCACGATGATGATGTTGAGCAGGTATTTCTGCCCGCCGACGGAGGGCATCCAGCCGATCTGGGTGCTCTGATTGATGATGCCGATCTGGCCCGCGCCCTTGGGCACCTCCCACACGATGATGAAGAAGGACACCAGCTGGATGGCCACGTAGTTCATCATCAGGGTGAACAGCGTCTCATTGGTGTTCCACCGAGCCTTGAACAGGGCCGGGATCACGCCCCAGAGCGCGCCGGCGGCGACGCTGGTGATCACCATGCACACGAGGATGGCCCAGTGGGGAAGCACGTCCCTCAGGCAGATCATGCAGGCCGCGGAAGCCAGGCCGCCGGCCAGCATCTGGCCCTCGCCGCCCAGGTTCCAGAACCGCATGCGGAAGGCCGGGACCACCGCCAGGGACACGCTCAGAAGCATGGCCAGGTTCTGGAACAGCACCCAGGTGCGCCGGGGCGTGCTGAAGGAGGCCTGGAAGATGGCGCCGTAGATGTTCAGGGGATTCTCGCCCGTGACCAGCATGGTCACCAGGGCGCAGAAGATCAGGGCCAGCACCACGGCCCCGCCGCGGATGAGAAGGGATGTCCACCAGGGCAGGGTGCCCCGCCGGCTGATGTGGATCAGGGGCTCCTTTTCCTTGAATGCCTGCTTTTTATCAGCCATTTTCGGCACCTCCCACCTGTGTCATCATCATGCCGATCTGCTGCTTGTCGGCGTCTTTGCCGCGCACGATGCCGCTGACCCTGCCGCCGCAGAGCACCAGGATGCGGTCCGCCAGCTCCAGGAGCACGTCCAGATCCTCGCCCACGTAGATCACGGCCACGCCGTTGAGTTTCTGCCGGTTGAGCAGGCGGTAGATGGTGTAGGAAGAGTTGATATCCAGGCCCCGCACCGGGTAGGCGGCCATGAGGACCTTGGGGGCGAAGGCGATCTCGCGGCCCAGGAGCACCTTCTGCACGTTGCCGCCGGACAGGCGGCGCACCGGGGTGTTCACGTTGGGGGTGGAGATCTCCAGCTCCTCGATGATCTGTTTGGCCAGGTCCTGGGGGTT
>CADCQZ010000355.1 GCA_902803675.1 uncultured Eubacteriales bacterium | reverse complement strand
TCTCGCGGCCCAGACCGAGGATAAGTCCTATGACGAGATCGTGTCGATGACGGAGACGAACGTGCTGGGCTCCCTTTTCCTCGCGGAAATGTGCCGGCGGTACGGCATCGGGAAGATGATCCACGTATCTTCCATCTCCGCGACCTACGGGGAGGGGGATCCCTACTACGGCTTTTACGCGATCACCAAGAAGACCGCCGATGAGATGCTCACGCTGTTCTGCAAAAGGAACGGGATCGCTTTATGCGTCCTGCGCCCGTCGGGGCTCTTCGGCACGGAAGACTTCGCGAAGCATCAGCGGCTTTTGTACGGCATGATGGATCGCGTGAAGCGCGGCGAAACGGTGTGTATCTACGGCACGAAGGACGCAAAGAGGAATTATCTCCACGTGGACACGCTCTGCGAGGTGATCGCCGCCCTTACGGAAAAGGACGTGACCGGGGTGTACAACGTGACGGACCCGAAGAACAGCGCGCTCACCGAGATCTTCGGGGCGCTGAAAAGGTATTACGGCAGTGACAGCGAAGTGAGATTCCTGCCGGACAAGCCGGACGTGGAAGAGCTGTGCCTGAGGGATGACGGGGAGATCTACCGGAAGCTCGGTATCAAAACACCGGACGGGTTTGAAGAACAGCTGCGCAGGAGGGACTGACCGGATATGAAAAAAGTGCTTTTGCTCAACGCGGGCTACACGGAGATCCCGCTGATCGAGGAACTGAAAAAGCTGGGCTGCGCTGTCGTGACCACCGGCCTGCGGCCGGGGTATCCCGGGCACAAGCTGGCGGATCAATATATCCCGGCGGACTATTCCGACAAGGACGCGCTGCTGAAGATCTGCCGTGATGAAAAGATGGACGGCATCGTTTCCAACGCCTTCGATCTGGGCCTGGTGGCAACAAGCTACGTGGCGGAGCAGATGGGCTGGAAGGGCCATGACACCTACGAAAACACGATGCGGATCCATCAGAAGGACCTGATGATGGACATGTGCGAGGAGCTCAGTATCCCCTCGCCCCGGGGCCGCTATTTTTCCGACGAGAAGAAGGCCGTGGATTACCTCGGCGAGATCGAGTATCCCGTCATCGTCAAGGCGGTGGATCAGTCCAGCGGGATCGGCATCAACCGCGCGGACGACAGGGACGAAGCCATCGCCGCCATCCGGACGGCCTTTGAGAAGTCCAAAGAGAAGCGGGTGCTGATCGAGGAGTACATCGTGGGGCATCAGGAAGTGGTGACCGCTTTCGTGATCCGCGGGAAGGTGGCGAGCCTCACCACGGCGAACTGCTATTCTCCCATCAACCCGTACCTCATCCAGACGGAAACGATGATGAGCACCCATTACGATCAGCTGAAGGACGAACTGAAGGGCATCGTCGAGAGGATGTTCTCGAGCCTGAAGCTGGTGGACGGGCTGATGACCATCCAGTACATCGAGCGGGACGGGCGGCCTTATGTGATCGACATGATGAGGCGCTGCCTGGGCAACCGTTACCTGTGGGCGCTGGAAGCGGTCAACGGGTTCCCCTGGTACAGGGCGCTGGTCATGGCGGAACTGGGCATGGACTTAAGCTCCGTCACCGCCGGGACGCCCAAGGGGAAATTTGCCGGGCATCACGCCATCATGTCGAAAAGGAACGGCGTCTACCGGGGCATGGAGATCCCGGAGGAGATCATGCGCCATGTGTTCTCCTTCCAGGAGCTGTTCGAGAAGGGGCAGACGATCCGGAACCACTTGAGCGAGCGGCTGGGGTACATCTACTACACCTATGACACCCGCGAGGAGCTGGACGACGCGGCGGCCCATTTCAACGACAGGATCAGGCTGGATATCGAATAGGGCGCTTGGGGAGCGCCGGGCCGATCTGCCCGGAGCGTCCTGATGACGGGTCATGGGAGGGAGAGCCTCTTATGGGGCGCACTGTCCCGAAGATCCCGGCATCGACCCTCATCAGCATCTGAATTGAAAGGAACGGCAGGATGTCAAAAAAAGCGTTGGTCATACTTTCTTCCCCCAAAACACTGGTGGATTTCCTGTGGTATTACACAGAGTACGGGCAGGAGTATGAATGGGATGTGCTGATCCATAAAGAATT
>CADCQZ010000354.1 GCA_902803675.1 uncultured Eubacteriales bacterium | reverse complement strand
CAAGGAATGCGACGTGGACTACGCCGGCGGATTCCGGGACGAAAAGCGCCTCATATTCGACGACCGGGGCAATATCTGGTATACCGAGGATCACTACAACTCTTTCGAACAGCTGTATGATGAGGAGGAAAAATGAAAAACGCCATCTTTGACGTGAGCCTCTGGGAGGACCGGGAGACCGCTTATCAGGCCCTGGCGGACGCGCTGGAGTTCCCGGACTGGTTCGGCAGGAACCTGGACGCCCTCAATGACCTGCTCTCCGAGGGCGAATACGCCATCACCCTGGTCAACACCGCCTCGGCGCCCAAAAAGCTCAATGTGGGGCCCCTTGTGCGGGTGATCCGGGACGCGGGCGCCCTCAAGGCGGAGTATCCCGGCAATGAGGACACGGGCACCGTCGCGCCGGACTTTCTGTGCGTGGGCCGCGAGAACCTCACCGTCGGCCGGGGCGTCACCATCGGGCCCCGGGTGACGGTCATCGCGCACGCGAAGGTGACCATCGGGGACTGGAGCGTGATCGGCGCCGGCACCGTGATCACCACGGATCCCGTGGAGAAGGGCGGGAAGCCCCTGCCCGTTAAGATCGGCAAAAACGCCGTGATCGGCGTCCAGTGCGCCATCCTGCCCGGCGCCGTGGTGGAGGACGGGGAAACGGTCCCCCACCGGGGCGTGGCCGGCTGAATCCCGCGGGCTCTTCCCGATGGGGCTGTTGCTTGTGCAACAGCCCCCTTTTTCGCGTTTGCTGGGATCAAAATACAAAAAATCCTTGCGTCCGTGCCGCGCGGTGCTTTATACTGACATATCCGACCGGATCTTTTTTGATGGGAGGCGCTTCATGAGCAGGTACACGAAGGAAGACATCATCCGCATCGTCAGGGAAGAGGACATCGCTTTCATCCGCATGCAGTTCACGGACATTTTCGGTCAGCTGAAAAACGTGGCCATCACCGCCGGGCAGATCGAAAAGGCTGTCAACAATCAGATGATGATCGACGGCAGCTCCATCGAGGGCTTCGTGCGCATCCACGAGAGCGACCAGTACCTCCGCCCGGACCTGGATTCCTTCCGGATCCTGCCCTGGCAGCCGCGGAACGGCAAGTCCGCCCGCCTCATCTGCGACGTATACAACCCCAACGGCACGCCCTTCGTGGGCGATCCCCGGGGCGTGCTCAAGAGCGCCCTTAAAAAGGCCAGGGCCATGGGCTATGAGTTCAACGTGGGGCCGGAGTGCGAGTTCTTCCTGTTCCAGACGGACGCGAACGGCCGCCCCACCATCAACACCTCCGATGAGGCGGGGTATTTCGACCTGGGGCCCCTGGACCACGGCGAGAGCACCCGCCGGGAGATCTGCCTCACCCTGGAGCAGATGGGCTTTGAGATCGAGGCCAGCCACCACGAGTGTGCCGGCGGCCAGCACGAGATCGACTTCAAGTATTCCGACGCCCTCACCGCGGCGGACAATATCATGACCTTTAAACTGGTGGTGAAGACCCTGGCCCAGAAAAACGGCCTGCACGCCACCTTCATGCCCAAGCCCGTGTTCGGCATCGCCGGCAGCGGCATGCACACCAACATGAGCCTGTTCCGGGACGGGAAAAACGTGTTCGCCGATCCCGATGACAAGCGGGGCCTGAGCAGGGAAGCCTACGCCTTCATCGCCGGCATCCTGGAGCACGTGTGCGCCCTGTCCGCCCTGACCAATCCCCTGGTGAACAGCTACAAGCGCCTGGTGCCGGGCTATGAGGCGCCCTGCTATCTGTCCTGGAGCGCGTCCAACCGCTCCGCCCTCATCCGCATCCCCGCCGCCCGCGGCGCCTCTACCCGGGTGGAGCTGCGCTCCCCCGATCCGGCATGCAACCCTTATCTGGCCCTGACCGGCTGCCTGGCCGCCGGCCTGGACGGTATCGAGCGGGGGCTGACGCCGCCGGAGGAGATCTCCGAGAACATCTACGCCATGAGCCGCCGGGAGCGCGCCGCCCGGGGGATCAAAAACCTGCCCGGTTCCCTCCGGGAGGCCGTGGAACTGCTGATGAACGACCGTCTCCTGTGCGACGCCCTGGGAGAGCACGTGACCGGCTACTACACCGAGGGCAAGCTCCGGGAGTGGAACGAATACTGGACCCACGTATCCGACTGGGAAAGGCAGAAATACCTGGTCATCTACTGATCTTAAACGCATAATGCCCATCAAGGGAGGTGCGGGTCATCCGATCCATCCGAATCAGGTCCGGCGCGCCCTATGACGTGAAGATATCCCGCGGCTGTCTTTCCGGCGCCGGGGAGTCTTTGCGCGCCCT
>CADCQZ010000353.1 GCA_902803675.1 uncultured Eubacteriales bacterium | reverse complement strand
TGTGGTTCATGTGAATCTGCATAAGGCCTTCTCCACGCCCCACGGCGGAGGCGGCCCGGGCAGCGGGCCCAGCGGGTGCAAGGAGTTCCTCAAGCCCTACCTGCCGGGGACGGATCTGCCATCGTCCATCGGGAACGTGCGGAGCTTTTACGGCAATTTCCTGGTGATCGTGCGCGCCCTCACCTATCTGAAGACCATCGGCCGGGAAGGCGTGCCCGACGCCGCGGCCCACGCCGTGCTCAACGCCAACTACATGCGCGTGAAGCTCAAAGATCTCTACCCCATGGCCTATGACCGGATCTGCATGCACGAGTTCGTGATGACCCTGGAAAAGCTCAGGGAGGAGACGGGCGTATCCGCCCTGGACGTGGCCAAGGCCATGCTGGATCACGGCATCCATCCGCCCACGATGTACTTCCCCCTGATCGTCCACGAAGCGCTGATGGTGGAACCCACCGAGACCGAGACCCGGGAGACCCTGGACGAGGCCGTGGAGGTGCTGCGCTCCATCCATGAGCAGGCCTTAAAAGACCCGGAACGGATGCATCACCTGCCCGCGACCACGCCGGTGAGCCGGCCGGACGAGGTGGCCGCGGCGCGCAGCCCCCGCATACGCTATGATCTCGACCCTGTATGTGACTGAGAGCCCGTCGGTATGGGCGCCGGAAAACCTGGCGGAGGAGACCGTCCTGGCTCACAGTGTCCGCCCGGGCGGGATCATCCTGTACCTGTGGCAGAATGAAAGGACTGTCGTGATCGGCCGGAACCAGAACGCCTGGAAGGAGTGCCGCTGCGCCGCGCTGGAGGAGGACGGCGGCACCCTGGTGCGCCGGCTGTCCGGCGGCGGCGCCGTATACCACGACCTGGGCAACCTGAACGTGTCCTTCCTCGTCTCCCGTCAGGAGGAGGACATCCCGCGCCAGACGAGAGTGATCCTGAACGCCCTGACCGGCCTGGGCGTTCGGGCCTCCGCCGACGGGCGGAACGACCTGACGGCGGACGGCCGGAAATTTTCCGGCCACGCCTACTGGCGGCAGGGCGGCGTGAGCTGCCATCACGCCACGGTGATGATCGATGTGGACCGGGCGGCCCTTGAAAAGTACCTGAACGTGTCCCCCCTGAAGCTCCGTTCCCGGGGCGTGGACAGCGTGCGCGCCCGGGTGACGAACCTCAAAGGATCGTACCCGCATGTGACGGTCCCCGCCCTGAAGGACGCGCTGAAAAAAGCCTTTGAGGAGGAATACGGCCTGCCCGCGAGACCTTTGCTCCCGGATGAAATGCCGGACCGGGCCGTGAAAACGCGGTTCGAGGAACTGAAGAAGCAGTTCTCCTCCTGGGAATGGACCTTCGGAAGAAAGATCCCCTTTGACCTGGAGGATCAAAAGCGATTCCCCTGGGGGGAAGCGGAGCTGGTCCTGAAGGTGGAGGAAGGCCGGATCCGGGATATCAAGTGCTATACGGACGCCATGGATCCCCTGTGGACGGGTGAGATGGAAGGGGCCCTCCGCGGCGTCCGGTTCGTGCCGGAGGATATCCGCGCCGCTCTCGCTCTTCTCCCCGGGGGAGAGGATCACCGGATGCGGGAAGATCTCAAAGAGATGCTGATCGGGATGACGGAAAAATGAAAGGAGCGAAAGCATGCGGGAATTCGATCTGGTGATCATCGGCGCCGGCCCCGGGGGGTACGAAACAGCCCTGGCGGCCGCGGGGCGCATGCGGGTGGCCCTGGTGGAAAAGGACGAGCTGGGAGGCACCTGCCTCAACCGGGGCTGCATCCCCACCAAATCCCTGCTGCACACCGCGGACCTGATGCGCGCCATCCGCGGCAGTCATCTCTTCGGGGTCGAAGCCGGGGAGCCCGTCTGCGATATCCCAAAGATGCATGAGCGCAAGGATCAGGTGATCCGTACGCTCAGGGACGGCATCGCCCTGAGGATGAAGCAGAAAAAGGTCACCGTCCTGAAAGGGACCGGCACCATCCTGGATCCGCACACGATCCGGGTCCGCGGCGATGAGGAAGAGATCATCAAAACGGAGCGCATCCTGATCGCCACCGGTTCCCGGCCCGCGATGCCCCCCATCCCCGGCATCTCAAGCCCCCACGTGGAGACCAGTGATACCCTTCTTGACAAGACCGACAGCATCTACCGGCGCCTGATCATCATCGGGGGCGGCGTCATCGGCGCGGAGTTCGCCTCCGTGTTCGCGGCCCTGGGCAGCGAGGTCACCATCGTGGAGGCCATGCCCCGGCTGCTCCCCGATATGGACCGGGAGATCAGCCAGAGCCTGAAGATGCTCTTTACAAAGCGCGGGATCCATGTGATGTGCTCCACGAGGGTGCTCGATATCCGGGAGGAAGGCGAAGGCCTTCGCTGCCTGTGCGCCCAGGGAGACAAAGAGACCCTTTTGTGCGCGGACGGGATCCTGATCGCGGTGGGCCGCGTGCCCTTCACGTCCGGGCTGTTCGAAGAGGGCTTCAAACTGGACTTGGACCGGGGCAGGATCCCGGTGGACGAGCATTACAGGACCGCGTGCCCGGGCATCTGGGCCATCGGGGACGTGACCGGCGGCGTCATGCTGGCCCACGCCGCCTCCGCCCAGGGGAAATGCGCCCTGAGCGACATGCTGGGCAAGGCGCCGCCCGTTTCGATGATCGTGCCCGCGTGCGTGTACACCGACCCGGAGATCGCCGCCGTAGGCCTCACCCCGGAAGAGGCCCGGGAAAAGGGACTGCAGGCGGACAGCCGCAAGTATCCCATGAGCGCCAACGGCAAAAGCCTCCTGTCCGGGCAGGAGCGGGGATTCATCAAGGTGGTCTATGAGAAAGACAGCCGCCGCCTGCTGGGGGCCCACCTGATGTGCGCCCGGGCGTCGGACCTGATCAGCGAGATGACCCAGGCCCTCACCCGCTCCGCCACCCTGGATGACCTGAAACGGGTGATCCGCCCCCACCCCACCTTCAGCGAGGGCATCACCGAAGCCGTGACGGCGGACTGAGCTTTCTCATGGCCGCGGACGATCCCGCGGCGGGACCCAAATAACTGTTTAAATGAAAAAGTGCCTTGAAGCCTTATCCCAAAAGACTTGAAAGGCACTTTTCATATGCCGCGCTGCCCAAGGAGGCTCAAGCGCAGCTTGAATAAAACGCCGCGCGCTCAACTCCCGGCCGCTGGGAAGATCGGGCACGATCCGGTATCATGATCACGGATGGGAGGTGGAAAAAATGAGCGTCGAAAAAAACATCCCCGAGAAAGAGATCCCGATGGGCTGCCCGGAAGCGCCGGAGGGCGGTGCCGGCCTCTCCCTCTGTCCCGATGAGACCGGGGACGGGGAAGGGGAGCAGTTCAGGATCATGACGACAGAACTGCTAAAGATCATGGCAGATCAGGGGGCCCGATTTACGGGCACACGCTTCGTGGTCACCAACCGGCCGGACGGGGACGACGTCACCTGGCAGCGGATCCCCGGCGGCTACGCGGTGCGG